>NZ_JBSZCG010000103.1:0-225564 GCF_054166365.1 Corynebacterium sp. UMB8791
ATGACCGCCAACTTCAACGCCGCGCAAAGCAAGCAGACCGCCGACGGCTTCTTCTCCGCGCTTTTCGACTTCTCCTTCTCCCAGTACATCACCCTGAAGTTCGCCCGCGTGATCTACCTGATCTCCGCAGTCTTCATCGGACTGTGCTGGGGTCTTCGGCCTTTTGGTGTCGCTGGCTACGTTCAGTGTTGGTTTTGGCACCGGCCTGCTCATGCTGATCGGCTTCCTTCTCTTCGGTACGCTTTTCGCGCTGTTCTCATTGATCAGCGCGCGCGTCACCCTCGAATTCATGGTCTCGGCGATCAAGACGGCGCAGAACACTTCCGAGATCGCAGCGGCGCAGCGTCGTTAGGGGTCGCTAGACCCCGCCCGGCAAACTGTGCAGAGTGAGGCCGCGCGCGGCGGCAGCCTCGCCGAAGCGCGCAACGAAATCGGCCGAGCGCTTGCCGGAGGCGCAGTAGACCACGACCTCGCCAGCGCCACGCAGCTCGTCGAGGAGCGTAAGCGCGGCGTCCGGGTCTTCGCGCCACACCGAGGCCGGCAGGTGGAAGGACGCGTGCGGCAGGTCCTTGATCGCTTTTTCACCGAGTTCGCGCACGTCCAGCGCTGTGGCGTGACCATCCGCGACCTGCACGAGTAGGCGCGTTTTCTCGCCGTCTGGCGGCAGCATACACGGGGCAGCTTCGGCGACGAGTTCGGTGACCAGCTCGCGCTGCGGGTCGGCAGCGACCTCGAAGCGCCGGAGCGTCCCGGCGAGCGCCTCGTAGACATGGAGCACACCGACCTCGGCGTCCATGCCCGCGAGGTATTTCACGGCCTCCGTGGCCATCAGCCCGCCGACGACCGAGGTCGTCACCCCGAGCACGCCGGCGGTGGCGCAGTCCGGAGTGTCCTCGGGTGCCGGGTGGGTGGGGTAGAGGTCGCGTAGCCCGACCCCGCGTGCATCCGGTCCGGAGTACCACAGCGCGAGCTCGCCGTGGAAGCGCAGCACCGAGCCCCACACCAGGGGCGTGCCGGTGAGTTCTGCGGCGTCGCCGGCGAGGAATTTCGTGGTGAAGGTATCGGAGCCGTCGATGACCAGGTCGTGCTCGCGGAACAGCCCAGGTGCGTTGGAGGTGTCGAGGCGCTTGCGCAGCGGCACGATCGTGGCGTCTGCGCGGTGTCGGCGCAGCTGCTCGGCTGCCACCTCCACCTTGGGCCGGCCCACGTCGGAGGCGCTAAACAGAATCTGGCGGTGGATGTTGGTGTCATCCACCACGTCATCATCAATCACCGTGATCGTGCCGACACCTGTGGCCGCCAGCGCCTGCATCACCGGGCAGCCGAGCCCGCCCGCGCCGATGACAAGCACCCGCGCGCGGTTCAGCGCCTCTTGGCCCGCTAGCCCGAAGCCGGGCAGCAGCGTTTGGCGCGCGGTGCGCCGCAGCTCAGCGTGAGGCAGGCTCATAGGACCTCATCCGCCCAGCTCGCTAGGCCATCAAAGCTTGACGACGCCAACGCCCCTTCCGCATGCGTCCGCCGCGGAATCCGACCCGCATCCCGCGCGAGCCGGCCAGCCTCGACCGCGTGTCGCATCGCACGCGCCATCGCGACCGGGTCCTGGCAACGGTTGACCGCGCTGGCGAGCAGCACGCCGTCGCAGCCGAGTTCCATGGCCAAGGTGGCGTCGGAAGCGGTGCCGACGCCGGCGTCGAGAAGCACGGGCACCTGCGCACGCGCGCAGATCAGCTCGATGTTGTGCGGGTTCAAAATGCCAAGGCCGGTGCCGATCGGAGAGCCGAGCGGCATCACCGCATGCACCCCAACCTGCTCCAGGCGGGCGGCGACGACCGGGTCGTCGGAGGTGTAGGCAAGCACGACGAAGCCTTCGGCGACGAGGAGCTCGCAGGCGTCGACAAGCTCGACGACGTCCGGCAGCAGCGTGTGCTCGTCCGCGATGACCTCCACCTTGACCCAGTTCGTGCCGAGCGCCTCGCGCGCCAGTTGCGCGGTGAGCACCGCGTCGCGGGCGGTGCGGCAGCCCGCAGTATTCGGCAGGGGATCGATGCCGAGCCGGGTGAGCATCTCGAAGACGCTCTCGCCGCCATTGGTGCGGGCGGCATGCCGACGCATCGCCACGGTGGTCAGCTGCGTGCCGCTGGCCACCAGCGCGTCCTCGAGCAACTGCTGGCTGGTCGCCCCGCCGGTGCCCATGATCAGGTGGGAGTCGAATTTCTTGTCGGCGATGTTCAGCACGTCTAGCCTCCTTGGACGGCGGTGAGGATGTCGACGGTGTCGGCGTCGGCAAGCGAGCTGTCCCAGCGACTTGCGGGCACAACCTTGCCATTGACAGCGACGGCGACGCCTTCTGCGTGGCCGACGACCTCCTCGACCAGCGACCGCACAGTCGGCGCGGTGTCGAAGGTATGGGGCTTCTCGTTGATGATGATGCGCATGATGCTCCTTTACAGTTCGTGGCGGCCGGGGTCGCAGTCGGAAATATCGACGGTGGTTTCGCGGTCCAGCCCGAGGTCGGCGCCGACGCGCGCGCCGAGCGCTGCCAGCAGGATGCCGTGGCGGAAATAACCGGTGGAGACCACCAGGTTCTCGCCGCGCAGCCCCAGGTAGGGCAGGTCGTCGGGCGTGCCTGGGCGATTGCCGACGAGCGCCTCAACCAGCTCGCAGTCCTCGATGGCGGGGACGACGCGGATGGCGTCGCGAAGCAGCGTATACACGCCATCGACGGCGGGCCGCACGCGCGCGTCTTCGCGGCTGGTTGCGCCCACGGCGATGGTGCCGTCGGTGCGCGGGATGATGTAGACGGGGCGGTCCTCGACGAAGGCGCGCACGACCCGGCCGACCGGCATGCGGCCGGTAAGACGCAGCATGTCGCCGCGCACCGGTCGCAGGTTCAGCGGCAGACCGAGCGCGCTGGCACCGAGACCGTTGCACGCGTAGATGGTGTCGCCGCGCAGGCTGCCGGTGCTGGTTTCGACGCCCACGCAGGTTTCGCCCTCCCAGCGCAGTGCTGTGGCCTGCTCGCGAACCAGCGTCACGCCGCGCGATGCAAGCTCGCGCAGCAGAGCGGCGGCGAACATGCGCGGGTTGACCTGGTGGTCGCCGGGGATCTCCACCACGCTGGCCAGCTGGGGGCTTAGGCCCGGCTCCTGCGCCCGCGCCTGGCGCAGCGTGAGGCGGTCGACGTCCATGCCGTGGGCGTGCTGGTGCTCGGTGAGCTCGCGCAGGTGGGTAGCGTCGGCGCGGTCGGCGGCGACCACGAAGGTCGACTCGGTGCGGTACCCAACCTCGATGCCCGGCAGGTCTGCGATCAGCGAAGGATAGAGCGCCGCCGACTCCAACATCAGCGGATAGAGCGGCTCCTGGCGGTACTGCACTTCCGCGGCCGGGGCGAGCATGCCGCCGGCCACGTTGGTCGCGCCGCTTGCCGGGGCCGGGTCCACCAGCGCGATCCTGCGGGGATCCACCCCGCGGCGTGTGAGCTCGAACGCGGTGGTCAGGCCGATGATGCCGGCGCCGACGATGACGTGCTCGAAACTACTCACGACGCTTCCTCGAAATCCTTGACGATACCCGCCGCCATCGCGCGCGGGTCCTCAGCGTGCATGAAACCGCGGACGATCGCCACGCCGGCCACGCCCGTGGCGGCAAGCGCGGCGGCATCCGTGGCGTGTACGTCGCCGATCGCCACGACCGGTACCTGCGAGGCCTCGACCAGCGCCGGGTAGCCGTCGAGGCCAAGCGGGGCGCGGCCGGAGTCCTTCGTCGGGGTCGGGCGGAAGGGGCCCGCGCCGACGTAATCGATCACGTCGGCGTACGCGTTCGCCGCCTCCACCAGTGCGAGCGTGCCGGTGGTCAGTCCGAGGATCGCGTCCGGCCCGAGCAGTTCGCGCGCGGCGCGCGGGTCCATGTCGTCCTGGCCGATGTGCGCGCCGTGGATGTGGTGGGTGCGCATGAGGCGGGCGGCGAGGGGAACGTTGTCGTCGATAAGCACGCGCGTGCGCGGGTTCGCCGCGGCGACCGCATCGGCAACCTCGCACGCGAGACGCTCGAGGTCGGCTTTGGCGATCGGCTTGCTGCGCACCTGGATCACGCCCGCCCCGCCGGCCGCGGCTTCGGCGGCGACGCGCGCGACATCGGCGGTAGGCTGGCCCGTGACGAAATAGCAGCGTAGGTCGAGCGACTTAGGCATCGCGCACCACCCACGCGCGGTCGGCCTGGTCGAAGAAATCGCGCTCGTAGCGCGAGGCGACCGCACACGCGCGCACCGCCGCGTCCAGGGCGTCGGGGTTCGCCTCAAGGGTGGCCTCGCAGCGGTCGATCGCGCCGCGCACCGCCTCGTAGAAACCGTTGCCCGAGTAGGTGGCCAGCCAGTCGTGGTAGGGATGCGAGGCGTGGTTGTGCTCCGCGAGGCGCGCGCCGACCTCGTAGTAGAGCCAGTAGCAGGGCAGCACCGCCGCCTGCCCGATCGCCGCCGACTCGCCGAGGGCGGAGGCGAGCAGGAAATCGGTGTAGGCGCGTGTGACCGGCGACGGCAGCGTCTCGCGGCCAAGATCGGCGAGCCAGGTGCGTTGCATCTCTTGCTCGTCGGTGATCGCGGCGTCCGCATCCTTTGCCCACGCGCCGCCAAGCGCGTGCAGCGAGCGCGCGTACTTGGTCAGGTAGTAGGCGTCCTGCTCGAGGTAGAACATGAAGTCGGCGTGGTCGAGGGTGCCGTCGGCAAGCGTGCGGATGAACGGCAGCTCCATAATCGCGGTGAGGTACGGCGCCGAGGCGTCACACAGCGCCTGGGTGTACGGGCCAGCAGGCGTGGCGAGTGGCGCGGTTGGTGGGGCGTCGATGCGCAGGAAGCGCTCGGGGTTGCAGTCGGCGGCGCGCTGCATGCGGCGGCCGACGTGCCCGTGGTCGACGGGGCCGCGGCCGTGTCCAACGGCGAGCGCGTCGGCGTGCGCAATCGCCTCGTACAGCCAGCGCGACGCCCACTCGGTCGCCGCCGGCGTATCGAAGCCGGCGCCCAGGCGCGTCGCCAGCGCCGAGGAAAAAGAGCAGCCCGTGCCGTGCGTGTTCTTCGTGTTCACGCGGCTTACCGACACGTGGTGGACGCGCTCGGCGGTCACCACGGCGTTGTCTGCGCGCGGGCCGGTGAGGTGCCCGCCCTTGACAATCACGGTTGTGTCCAGCTTTTTCGCCAGCCCCTGCGCCTGCGCGATCGCGGTGTCGAAGTCGGTGGCCGGGTCTTCGCCGGTGAGGACGGCGAGTTCGGGGAGGTTGGGCGTGATGATGTCGGCAAGCGAGGCGAGCTCGCGCAGCGCGACTTCCGCCTCGGGCGTCAGGAGCCTATCGCTTGACGACGCCACCATCACCGGATCCAACACCACCGCGGCCTCTCGTGCGTGTGTGGTGAGGAATTCGCGCACGACCTCGATGATTTCGGTGGTGCCGAGCATGCCGATCTTGATCGCGTCGATCGCCACATCATCGGTGACGGAGCGCAGCTGTGTGCGCAGAAAGTCGATCGGCGGGGTGAAAATCTCCTGCACACCGGTGGTGTTCTGGGCGACCAGCGAGGTCACTACGCTGTAGGAAAAGCCGCCGGCGGCCTGGATGGATTTGATATCGGCTTGGACGCCTGCGCCTCCGGTCGGGTCGGTGCCAGCAATCGTGAGGATGCGGGGCAGGGCAGGTGCATTCATGTGGGACATCCCTTCGCTAGGTTGAGCTAGAGCAGGTTCGACGGGTCTGATCTCAGCACCACTTCGGGGTGCACCCCGTGTCACATTGGTGACACTAGCACAGCGCGAATCCTGCCCTGCGCACGATCGCAGCGGCAAAAACCAGACCTATATTAGGCGTATGGATTGGGCTGCCGGTTCTCTTTTGAGCTGAAAGTGGAATGCTTCTCACAATCGCTTGTTTGTGCAGCGTGTGGGTGTTTATTGTGGGTGGCATGATACTCGTAGACGCATTAATCGCCGGCGAAGTACCAGTCCGACATGGCGGCTGAAGTTGAGCGTAAGGACGCCGCGCTGCGTGAGCGTCTGCTCGGCGAGGAGTGATTTAGTCTTCGCCTGCGCGCCACTGGCGCCACCGGCGAATCAGCCACCACAGTGCTGCGACGAAGGCGGCAAGAACGAGGCCCGGCCAGATTGATGGCTCGGGCTTTGTGATGTTGATGGCGGCCTGTACGAAGGCGAGCAGGGTGAAGAACCCTACGAACCCAATGATTGTTTGCCAGAGCAGATCCTGGCGCTGTGAGGGCCGTTGCACTCGTTAGAGGCGGGGGCCGAAGTTCAGGCCCATGTGCGGGGCAGCGAAGTATAGCCACCCGGCCATCAGGGCCCCGAGTACTGCCAAGAGCCCAACCACAACTCCGGCGACCTCAAGCGCGTTTGCTTCTTCCTTGGTCACACCACCGTTTGCGGTGGTGTTGGTGGTGACGTTGGTGGTCACTGTCGTGCCGTTGTTATCGGCGTTGGTGTGCACCGTTGCGGTGGTTTCGGCGTGTGCCGTGCCAGTCATGCCGCTCAGTACCAGGGAGGATGCGAGTGCGGTTGCCGTCGCGATTCGGAGTGTGGTGTGGTGCATAGCTGCTCTTTCTAGGGGCGGGAAGTAATAAAGTGAATACAGCTTAATCTAGACATAAGAAAAAGTTAAGTCAGCCCTTCACGCCGCCGGCTGTGAGACCAGACACAATACGGCGCTGGAATACCAGCACCATGATGATCAGCGGAATCGTCACCAGCGAGCCCGCCGCCATAATCGCAGCGTACGGGTACTCGAAGGCGCTCGGCCCCGAGAATCGTGCAATTGCGACGGTGACAGGTTCAGTCGCCGTGGACGACAGCTGGCGCGCCAACATAAATTCATTCCAGGTGGTGATAAACGCCAGGATGGCCGTCGTGAAGATGGCCGGTGCTGCCAACGGCAGCAAGATGAGGCGAAATGCCTGGCCGCGGGAGGCGCCGTCGACACGCGCTGCTTCCTCGAGCTCCCAAGGAAGTTGCTGGAAGAACGACACCAGCGTGTAGATAGTCAGGGGGAGGGCGAATGAGATGTTCGGGATGATCATGGCACGGTATGTGCCGATCCACCCGAGGTCACCGAACAGCTGGAACAGGGGAGTGACAAGCGCAATGCCGGGGAACATCGAGGCCGCCAAAATGATGCCCGTGATGAATCCCTTGCCGCGGAAGTCCAGGCGAGCAAGCGCGTAGGCAGTGAAGACGCCCACGGCGACCGCCAACGCCGTCGTCGCCAGCGAAATAATTAGCGAGTTGAAAATCGCCCCGAGGAAGTCATTGCCGGCGTCCGTGGCCAGCGCGTCCCGGTAGTTCTCGAGGGTGATGTGCGTGGGCCACGGCGTGGTATCGAACGTGAAGCGTTTGTCTCGCAGCGCCGTGATCACCATCCAATAAAACGGGGCGAGCCCCCAGAACATGATGAAGATGATGCCTGCGTAGTGGCCGAGTCGTTTCATCGCGCTGTCGCCTCCTTCTTCTCCTGCTTGCGCTTCGCGCGCCGGGCTTCACGCCGTTCGTTCGCGCCACCAACGTTCGCTCCGAGGAACCGCACCATGACGAACGCAACTGCGAAGATCAGCAGGAAGATGAGCGTCGACAGCGCCGAGGCCGAGTTGAAGTTGCCCTGACGCATGTCCTCAACCACCAGCTGCGAAATTGTCGCGGTAGGGGAGTTTGAGGAGCCCGAAATCATGATCACCGGCAGGTCGTACATGCGCAGCGCGTCGAGCGTACGGAAGAGCACCGCCACCATGAGCGCTGGCCGAACCAACGGCAGGGTGATGCTGGTGAAGGTCTGCCATGCGGAGGCGCCGTCGACACGCGCGGCCTCGTAGACGTCCTTCGGAATCATCTGCAGGCCTGCGAGGATGAGCAGCGCCATAAACGGCGTGGTCTTCCACACGTCGGCGATGATCACCGCGAAGCGTGCCGCCCACGGGTCAGTTGTCCACGCCACGCTCGCGCCCAGCAGCGAGTTCACGATACCGCTCGGTGCGAACATGAACTGCCACAACTTCGCGGTCACCGCGGTTGGGATCGCCCAAGGGATGAGCACGGCCGCGCGGATCAGACCGCGGGCGCGCGACGGCCGGTTCATGATGATGGCCATCCCGATACCGAGCACTGTCTCCAAAGCGACGGTGACCACGGTGAAGAAGAGGGTCACCGACACTGCTGGCCAGAAGTCGGTCGCAAGCACGCCAGGAGGGCAGGCACCCACCACGCCCGACGGCGTCATACAGCGGTTCGACAGCCAGTACAAGTAATTATCGACGCCAGCAAAGCCACCATCGACGAACACTCCGGTAGAGGCGTCGAGGTGCCGGTTGGACTGGAATGAAAGCCATATTGCGCGGACGATCGGGTAGCCGATCACCACCGCCAACACCAGCAAGGCGGGCGCGACGAGCGCTGCCGCCTTCGTGGTATCGCGAGGCTTGGATGGAGATGTGCTCATCGCGGGCCTTTGCAAAGTAGACGGGAAGATGGAGATATACGAACTATAACGCCCGCCCGAACACAGTCCGGGCGGGCGTTCTGCTCATACGACGTATCGTATTAGGAAGCCTGCTTGATAGCAGCTGCCATGTCGGCGGTGGCGTCATCGACGCTCTTACCGGCGGTCAGCGCTGCGTAGGCGTTGTCCTGGATAGCCTTCGAGATCGCAGGGTAGAACGGGGAAACCGGGCGAGGCTGCGCGTTCTCCAGTGAAACCTTCAGTGCTGGCAGGTATGGGTGCTTTGCAACCAGCTCGGCGTCGTCGTAGATCGATGCGAGCACTGGTGGGAAGGATGCTTCAGCGAACGAGAGCTGGTTCTCTTCGTTGATGATGAACTCGATGAAGTCCTTCGCGGTCTGCTTGTGCTTGGAGTTGACGTTGATGCCGTTGTTGTAGCCACCGAGGGTGGAAACCCCCACGCCGTCCTTGCCAACCAGCGGCTGGACCTCAAAGTTCACGCCAGCTTCCTGGGCGTTGGTGTACATGTACGGCCAGTTGATCGCCAGAGCGGTGTTGCCCTCGGTGAACGCGAGGTTGGTTTCCTCCTCGGTTGCTGCCGTGGAGCTCTTGGCGATGACGCCGTCGTTGTATGCGTCAACGAGTGCTTGCAGTCCGGCCTTTGCGGCGTCGGACTCGACGGTTGGCTCGCCGGCGTCGTCAAGGACGCTGCCGCCCCAGCCGTTGATGAAGCCGAGCGTGTTCACGGTCAGGCCCTCGTACTGCTTGAGCTGGGTGGTCAGGCAGTCTCCCTCGACCTCCTTGCAGGCGGCGATGACGTCCTCGAAGGTGTCAGGCGCGCTTGGGACCTTATCGACGTTGCGGAACAGCAGCTGGCCGTTCGTGTTCTGCGGCAGGGCGTAGAGCTTGCCGCCGTAGGTCGCGGAGTCGACGGTGGACTGCAGCAAGCCGGAGGTGTCGATGGCGTAATCGCCCTCGAGCGGCTCGAGCCACTGGTTCGCTGCGAAGTCCGCCGTCCACACAACGTCGAGGGCCATCACGTCGTAGTCGGCGTTACCCGCCTGGAGGGACTGCACGAGCGTATCGCGCTGGTCGTCGGCCTCGCCGGCGAGCTCAGAGAGGGTGACCTGCTCATCTGGGTGAGCCTCGTTCCACTTCTCGATGATCGGCTTGAGCTTGTCCGTGTCATTGCGGCCCATGGCGAACGTGATCGGGCCGCGCTCCGCGCCGCCCTCGGAAGCGGAGGTGCCGGAGTCCTTGTTGGTGTCCGCTGCCTCGTTGTCAGAAGAGCAACCGGTCAGAGCTGCGCCAGCGAGCGCAATTGCACAGAGGGTTGCACCAGTCGTACGGAGTTTCATTCATCCGCCTTTCGTTGGGTCATGTGTGACTCGTGTGAATTCGGTGTCTTCAATCTAGTGAAAAACTGGACCCGGGCGCGCAGAAATCTACCGAATTACCTACGAACGGGGGAGAAAACGGGGCTAAATGCCCGGTTGTATGTGGTTTACGTGTTCCGCCTGGGCGATGGCGGCGATCCTGTCTCTACCAGGTGTTTCCGTTCCGCCTGTCACCACGACGACCGAACCGCCCCCAGCCAGCGGGGCAAGCACGCGCTGTTCGAATTCGTCGGCACTGTCCCAACCGGCAATCAGCACCCGTTCGGGGGAGGCGGGCTGCTCAGCCCCCTGAGAAGTCGCTTGAGTCCACTGCGCGATGTCTGCAGTCTGTCCAAAGTACTGGTCGCCGTAGCTGCGCACCGTCGGACTGAAGTCCACGGTTCCAAGCGGCAACGTGCCACCTGATTCGACGACGCCGCGTCCGAAGGGGTCACTTGAGACAACGACGCACTCGTCCGCATCAGCCCAGGTGTCGACGCGCTCCGCCACGGTAAACACGAGCGGGACATCGTCGCCTGTGCTCGCGAAGATCGGGCGACGCCCAATGTTGTAGGCGCCAAGCGCGATCACCGCAGCCTGCCAGGACACCGGAAGGTCGATCACAATGGGGTCAGAGCCCTCGAGGCAGAACTCCTCGTCCAGCAAGTTGCCCACTTTGCTCAGCCAGTTGTCCAGAGTCAGCGCAGAAAATTCCATGCGGCTGCCCTGTGACTCGTCGTAGACGGTCAGGCGTGGTGTGGCGGGGTCTTCCTGCAATAAGCGTGCCAGCATACTCATGGCAGCCAAGCATAGGTGGCCAAGCTAGTTCACGCAGCGAGGTCCTTGGCCGCCAGCGTCGATCTCCGGGCCCAGACTCATGCCGCTGATATCGTCGCCAGGTGTGCCGACGGGCACATGCTGTTGGGCATCTTCCGGATCGACCTTCGCAGGCCCGTTGTAGTCTTCCGCGACAACCGCGATGATGCTGCCCGGTTCGAGAGCATTGTTCGCCGTGACTGGTACGCCGCCAAGCATCTCGGCGAGCTTGCGTGCGCGTGGGTCTTCGGGGTCGGCGGCGACCACCTGGGATTCCCAGTAGATGCCGTCCATTGCGTTGGATACATCGGAGACCGTAATGCCTGCGTCGGCCAACCACTCGCCGGTGGCGCGGGCTTGGCCTGGAACGGAGCCCGCGTTGAGGACGGAGACCTGCGCACCTGCAAAGTCTTCGGCCTGCTGGGGAGCTTGCTCCGGTTGGCTGTCCTCGGGGACCTGTTCCTTGGCTGCGGACTCCATGAAGCTGTGGACCTCGTTGATGTCCACGGTCACAATAGATTCGCCGAAGTCGCCGACACCGTTGACCGAGGTCACAGGGATGGTGGTGAAGGTGACGTTACCGCCCGCCAGGCCGGACATCTGCTGGGCAAAACGCATCACGTCGAGGCTCTGGTCAAGAGTGACCGAGCGCTCCGCCGCGGTTGCCAAGTCGCGCAGTTTCGCTGGGCTTGTCAGCGTGCCTGCGGAGAGCACCTTCTGTACCAACGACGCCATGTATGCCTGCTGGCGCACGATGCGGTCGAGGTCGCCGCGCGGCAGGTCGTGGCGCTGCCGCACAAAGGACAGCGCCTGGGCGCCGTCGAGCGTTTGCTGCCCGGCAGGGAAGTGCGCGCCGGAGAGTGGCTCGTCGACCGCGGCGTTGAGGCAGACGTCCACCCCGCCAACCGCGTCCGTAAGCAGGACGAAGCCGAGCAGGCCAACCTGCGCGTAGTGGTCTACTTCCACGCCGGTGAGGTCATTGATGGCGTCGATAAGCCCGAGCTGGCCTGCGCGTGCAACCTCTTGCTCGAGTGCCGGGCTCTCCGGCTTGCCCGCGGCGATGAGCTCCTCGCGTTTGGCGGCGGCGTGCGCACCGTAGACACCATTGATCTTCATGTTTCCGTAGTCGTCGGTGTGTACGTACGTATCGCGCGGGATGGAGACTGCCGTGGCCCGCGAACCGTCGTCGGGCACACGGATAATCATGATGGTGTCCGTGTTGATCTCACCGTCGGCGACACCCGCGTTGAGGTGCGCCAACTCGGACTCGCTTAACGGATTTCCTTGGGCGTCGGTGCGGGAGTCCGAACCGACCAGCAGGATGTCCATCGCGCCGTCGAGCTGGTCCTTGTCGCTCTGCCCACGTCCCGCGTTGATCCGCAGCTCAGAGGCGCTGAGCTGATTGCTGACCCGGCCGACAGTGAAGTAGCCGACGGCCGACACCGTCAACGCAACGGCAGACAGCACCGCAAGGGTTGTCTTCACAACCGGGTGCCCCAACTGCGAGATGTCACGCATCTGCGATGGGGCGGGCTGGATGTCGCGCGCAGGCCTCAAGGAGTCAGTCACAGGGCGCAATTATACAGGGTGCGAAAACAACAAAAGACACGTGCGTGGGCGAGTTCAAGATGCTTCTCACACTTTTGGATGGGTAAGCTGATTCGCATTGTGTACATGAAGGCTGGCCGAGAGGACCGATAGGAGGGGCAGGCAGCTATGACAGCTCCACTCGCCGTGGTGGCGGTGACGTACTCGCCAGGCAAGCACTTGGCGCAGCTCATCGCTTCGCTTGACGACGCCACCGAGGGTCAAACACTGCTTATCTGTGCAGATAACGGCTCTACCGACGGTGCCCCGGAGGCTGCCGCACGTGAACACGACAACGTCGAACTGCTGCGCACCCGCGGCAACATCGGGTACGGCGCTGCGATCAACGCCGCGGTCCGGGAGTTGCGGCCACGTCGCGAGCGGGGAGAGATCAACGGTGACTACTTCTTGATCTCCAACCCGGACGTGGTGTTCCAGCCGGGGAGCGTGGACACGCTGCGCGCCTGCATGGACGCGCTACCGGAGGCGGGCGCCGTAGGGCCGCGCATTGAGGACTGCGAGGGCAACCTGTACCCAAGTGCGCGAGAGGTGCCGGGCATCATTACCGGCGTGGGGCACGCCTTGTTATATGAGGTGTGGCCGTCCAACCCATTTTCTGCCTCGTACAAGGCGGAACAACACATGGACCACCAGCGCAGTGCGGGCTGGCTCTCTGGGGCGTGCCTGCTTGTGCGGTGGGACGCCTTCGACGCCATTGGTGGGTTCGACGAGCGCTACTTCATGTACCTCGAGGACGTTGACTTCGGAGACCGCTTGCGCCGCGCCGGATGGGAGAACGTGTACTGCCCTTCCTCGGTCATCGTGCATGACCAGGGCCATGTTGCTAGCAAGTTCCAGCGAGTCACGGTGCCGGCGCACCACACTTCCGCATATCGTTTCCAGTCTGACCGTCACCCGCACTGGTGGCAGGCCCCGCTGCGCGCGCTGCTGTGGGTCGGTTTGAAAGTGCGGGCGGCACTGTTTGTTTCGCGCAGTAAATAAGAAGAACGCTTTGAAAGGATTCCACGTGAATGCATCCCGCACCGTGACCCCGGAGAATACCGACGCGGTCATTTTGGTTGGTGGTCGCGGCACGCGCCTGCGTCCGTTGACGGTGAGTACCCCGAAGCCGATGTTGCCGACCGCAGGGCACCCGTTCCTCTCGCACCTGCTTGCGCGGATCCGCCAGGCGGGGATGCGCCACGTGGTGCTGGGGACGTCGTACCGCGCTGAGGTGTTCGAGGAGTACTTCGGCGACGGGTCCGACTTCGGTCTTGAGATTGAGTACGTTGTCGAAGAGGAGGCGCTGGGTACCGGGGGCGCGATCCGAAACGTTGCCGACAAGCTGCGCTTCGACAACGCGATGGTGTTCAACGGGGACGTGCTGTCCGGTGCTGACCTGAGCAAGATTTTGAACTACCACGCTGAGAAGGACGCCGACGCGACCTTGCACCTGGTCCGCGTACCCGATCCTCGCGCGTTCGGCTCCGTCCCAACCGACGAGGACGGCAATGTGCTTGCGTTCTTGGAGAAGACGGAAGATCCGCCGACAGATCAGATTAACGCTGGGTGCTACGTGTTCCGCCGCGAAGTCATCGAGCAGATCCCGGCTGGTCGCGTGGTCTCTGTCGAGCGCGAGACGTTCCCTGGTTTGCTTGAGTCGGGCGCGAAGATGGTCGGCTACGTGGATACCTCGTACTGGAGGGACATGGGTAGGCCGTCGGATTTCGTGCAGGGCTCCTCGGACGTGGTGCGCGGTATTGCGTACTCGCCGCTGCTGGAGGGCCAGACCGGTGAGGCGCTTATCGACGAATCCGCTGGCGTCGCGGGTGGTGTCATCTTGATGGGCGGCACCGCGGTTGGACGCGGCACGGAGATCGGCGCCGGGTGCCGCGTGGATGACAGCGTCATCTTCGATGGGGTCACTATTGAGCCCGGTGCCGTGATCCGCGATTCCATCATCGCCTCGGGCGCCACGATTGGCGCGAACTCGCGCATCGACGGCTGCGTGATCGGAGAGGGCGCACAGATTGGGGCGCGCTGCGAGCTGCAGGGCGGCATGCGAGTGTGGCCTGGTGTGACGATTCCGGATTCGGGAGTGCGCTTTTCCCCAGATGCGTAAGCGACACGCCGTATGGCTGGAATTTCTGGCTGGTTAGTAAGGGGTAGCCAATTCGCCTACCACATGTAGTACCCCCGTGCTGCACCCCCGTTTCTAGCCCCCTGTGACTGTTGTGACTCGTGTGACTGATGGCGTGCAATTCTTGCGGAAAAGGTCAAGGTTTCACCCCGATAGCTTGCACCTATTTAGTGGTTCGGTGTGTAATCGCATGAGTGCAAGGGTCAGTCGTCGCACCCCTCAAGCGGGTAGACGACGCAGCTGGCCGAAACGAAGAACGACGGAGAAAGGGGACGGCGTGGAAGACATGGCGAATGGTGCTGACATCCGTGGCGTAGCCGCGGTCGGCATGAGCTTCGATGAGCTGTTCGGTGCCGTCGAGCAGGAATGGCAAGATCAAGCGCTGTGTGCTCAAACCGATCCCGAGGCGTTCTTTCCGGAAAAGGGTGGCTCGACTCGCGAGGCAAAGCGAATTTGCAAAGCGTGCGCCGTGCGCGATGAGTGTCTCGAGTTTGCGCTCGAGCATGACGAGCGCTTTGGCATCTGGGGTGGCCTCTCGGACCGTGAGCGCCGCCGCTTGAAGAAGCAGATCGGCTAAACGCCTGCACTACCAGGGAAAGTCTGAATCGATATCCCGCGGGTCCAGGTTGATATACGAAGCAACAAGGGCGGTCAGTACCCAATGAATGAGGGCTGACCGCTCTTCTGCTGTTTCGGTGCGCTGCTCAATCGGGCGGCGAAACAGCACAAAGCGCGCCCGGGTGGGCACCCCGTAACGGTCCACGCCCGCCTGCAAGATTCGGCCGAGTGGGACGGGGCCGTCGGCAACAATCTCATCGCTGAAGCGCGCGACGTCGGGGCTTAGGCGCATCCGGGGGATCGTATCGACGGCTAAGTCCACCGTTGCCAGCTGCTCAAAGTACGCGTTGTGCAGCGGTGCGTACGTGTCCAGTACTAGCTGATCGAACTGCGCGGAGCGGGTTCGATAACGCGGAACGCCAACGGGCAGCAGCGGGCCGCGGGCCCCACGACCGTGGCGGTCCCGCGCGGTCCGAAGGTGGTGAGTTGGCGCGTTCATGCACCCAGATTCTAGAGATGTTGCCGCTGCACCGGGCATGGCGCGCCGGGGCCGTACTACCAAAATCTCAAGTTGGGGTTTAGGCTTAGACGGCGTGAGTACTTTCCGTCGGTGTTGTCGTCCTGGTTGTGGCAGGCCTGCTGTGGCCACGCTGATTTATGCCTACTCGGAATCGACAGCAGTAATCAGCCCGCTCTCGCCGAACCCCGAACCCCATGCGTGGGACCTTTGTGAGCGCCACTCGGCGCACATCACGGCTCCCGTTGGCTGGGAGCTCGTGCGAGTAGAGGCCGTCGATATCTTTGACGACGAAGCCCACGCCCTCGAGGACGAGGAGCTCACGGCGCTGGCGCAGGCCGTCCGGGAGGCGGGCCGTGTGACCACCGGGCTGGTGGACAACGGCGGAGATCCAATCGAGTACGAGGCCACCAAGGACTTTAACGACCCGTCGACTTCGAACCACCCGGTGCACCGCACGAAGCGGATCGAGGAGCACCTCGCCGCGGAGAAAGATGCGCGGCGTTCCCACCTCCACGTGGTCCCTGACCCAGCCGAAGCCACTGAAGACGCCGAAGATACCGGCGAGGAGCACAGCAACTAAGATTGCCTGTATGGCTATTGAGCACACCTATGAGTCCTTGAAGGACCTTATTAAGGCGTATGACATTCGCGGCGTTGTTGGCTCCACCATAGATGCGGACACAGTCCGCACAGTAGGCGCAGCATTCGCCCACATTCTTTACAGCGAGGGCGAGCGAACTATCGCCGTCGGACACGACATGCGGCCATCCTCGCCGGAGCTTTCCGCCGCGTTCGCAGAGGGTGCGACCTCGCAGGGGCTGCACGTTCTTGACCTCGGACTGACCTCGACAGACGAGCTCTACTACGCAGCAGGCACCTTCGAGTGTGCCGGCGCGATGTTTACCGCCTCCCATAACCCTGCCCAGTACAACGGAATCAAGCTGTGCCGCGCGGGCGCTACGCCGGTCAGTACTAATACGGGCCTGTCCGAGATCAGCCGCATGCTCATCGAGGGGGTTCCGGCGTTTGAGGGCGAAGCTGGGAGCGTCGAGAAGCGGGATGTGCTCGACTCCTATGCGCGTTTCCTCCGGCAGCTTGTGCCGCTGCCGCAGGGCAAGGCGTTAAAGGTCGCAGTCGATGCTGCGAACGGCATGGCCGGGCTGACTGTCCCGGCGGTGCTCGGAGACCTGGATATTCGGTCGCTCTACTTCGAGCTCGATGGCACGTTCCCGAACCACGAGGCTAACCCGCTCGACCCGAAGAACCTTGTGGATCTACAGCGATTCGTTGTCGAAGAGAAGGCGGACATTGGCCTGGCATTCGACGGTGACGCGGACCGCTGCTTCGTCGTGGACGAGCGCGGGGAGGCGGTATCTCCATCGGCGATTACGGCGCTGGTGGCTACTCGTACGCTCGCGACGCACCCGGGCGCGACCATTATCCACAACCTGATCACCTCGCGTGCAGTGCCGGAAATTATCTGTGAGCAGGGCGGAAACCCCGTGCGCACCCGAGTGGGGCACTCGTACATCAAGGCTGAGATGGCGCGGACAGGTGCCATGTTCGGTGGGGAGCACTCCGCGCACTACTACTTCACGGAATTCTTCAACGCGGACTCTGGCCTGGTCGCGGCGCTGCATGTGCTCGCGGCATTGGCGGAGCAGGACAAGCCGTTGAGTGAGATGATGGCCCAGTACGAACGCTACGAGGCGTCCGGGGAAATCAACTCCACCGTCGATGACCAAGAGGCTGCCACCGAGCGTGTTCTTGAGGCACTTGGTGACCGCGTCGCGGACATCGACCGTCTTGACGGGGTTACGGTCACACTTCGCGACGAAGACAGTGCCCCCGGGCCGGTCTGGCTGAACCTGCGTGCGTCGAACACGGAGCCACTGCTGCGACTCAACGTCGAGGCCCCAACGAAGCCAAAGGTCGACGAGATTGTGCGGGAAGTTTTGGCTGTGATTCGCCAATAGTGCAGGTGGTCTTCGTCGCTGTTCCGTGAAACGGCGCCTCGCTGGTATCCTGGAACGCTGTTGTTTCAACCGTTTCAATGCCGACGGAACTGACGGAACTTGCGAAGGAGACACTTATGGAGCACCTACAGGGGGCTCTGCGGAACTACCCGTGGGGGTCGCACACGTTGCTTGCGCAGCTGCGTGGCACCCAGGTGCCCAGCGAGGCGCCGGAGGCTGAGCTCTGGTTCGGCGCCCATAGTGCCGCACCTTCCCAAGTCGCAGGCCGGGGCCTCGACGCCGTGATTGCCGCGGACCCCGAAGGCACGCTGGGCAAGCGCGTCGCGGACCGTTATGGCTCGCATTTGCCGTTCCTGCTGAAGCTGCTCGCAGCCGATGAGCCGCTGAGTATCCAGGCGCACCCGTCGCGCTCGCAGGCGAAGGCGGGATTCGCGCGCGAGGAAGAAGAAGGCATCCGCCTGGACGATCCGACGCGCAACTACAAGGACCCGAACCCGAAGCCCGAGCTCATCGTGGCGCTCACCCCGTTCGAGGCCCTCGCCGGTTTCCGCCCGCTTGCGCAGACTCGCGAGTTCTTCGCCGCGCTCAACTGCGAGGAGCTTGACCACTACGCCTCGCTTCTCGACGCCACTTCGGAGGAAGCCGGACTCCGTGCGGTATTCACGACGTTCATCTCCCTGCCCGAGGACGTGCGTAAGACTCTGATTGACGCTATCGTTCCGGCCGCCGAGCGCGTCGCGGATAACGCCGGGGCTGGCGTGGCGGGTCCGCTGGCTGCGATGTTCCTGCGGGTCCACGACAAGTACCCGAACGACGTCGGTGTCCTCGCAGCACTCCTGCTGAACTATGTACAGATGCGTCCGGGGGAGGCGCTCTTCCTGCAAGCCGGGCAGTTGCACGCGTACCTGTCCGGGCTCGGCGTGGAGATCATGGCGAACTCGGACAACGTGCTTCGAGGTGGACTGACGTCGAAGCACGTGGACGTGCCTGAGCTGGTCAAAGTGCTGGACTTCTCCACGTTGGAGGACCCGTTCGCGAACACCACCGAGCGCGACAACGAAGTGAGTTTCCATCTGCCGGTGGATGACTTCATCATGAGCGCCCACCGTATCGACGCCGAGCATCCGCTGCTCGTGGACACCGACGGCCCCGCCATCGTCCTGTGTACCGAGGGAACGGTGCGCGCTGGTGACTTTGTAATGAAGCCTGGTCAGGCGGCGTGGATCCCAGCCGCCGACCCGGCTGTGACCTTCGAGGTTGCGGAGGGTACCTCCGCGCAGTGCTTCTACGCGCGGGTCTAGGCAGGCCCCTGCCCGTCAGTTGCGGCTGGGGGTACTGCGTCTTCTTGGGAGGCTGGCTCTTCGGAAGTAGTTGATGCGTCTTCCTGTGAGGCTTGAGCCGACTCTTCGCTCGTTGGTGTTGGTGTGTTAACTGGCAGCGATGTCGTCGCTGCGGCGCCGGGGTGTAGCGCTGACGTCGTGGGGGTGGGAAGCTTCTGCGTCGGCTCAGATGGCAGCACCGTCGGGGATGACGGCTGCGTCGAGCCAATGGTGGTTGGCGTCGAAATTGTGGTTGGCGCCTGCTGCGTCGCCCGTGGCCGCGAGGTGCTCGACGTGGTACTTGGAACGTTCGGTGCGTCCGGCGTGTCGGGGCGAGGGGAGCGCTGCTTCGGGCGCTGCGGCTCTGCTGTTGGGGCGGGACCAGCTGGGCGCGACGCAGGCGCGGCCGGGGCCACGTTCGACGGGCGGTACTGCTTCGTCGGCTCCGTTACGGCTGGCGCACCGGAAAACGCGTGCGCAGGGGCCAGCGGGTCCGCGGATAGGTTGTAGGCAGACGGCGCAGTCGTGGCAATGTACGCATCGGCGGTGTGAAGCGCTGCGGAGTCGCCCCGGGAAGAGCGTGCAGAGCTCGGAGGGGTCGTCGATAAGGAAGAAGTTGTTGTGGTGGAGGTTGTCTCAATGAAGCCTGCTTGTGTGGTGGCGTTCGAGCGCCCCGGCGAGGACGCGTTCCAGACCACGACTCCCACTGCGATGGCAACGCAGATGCCGAGCGCCATGAACGTGGCGACTCTCCTTTGCGTCTGATTCATACGTTGCCCTTCGCCGCAGAATTTCCAGAATTACAAAACGATAACAATTTCGTTGCTTGAAATGTTTATAGCACGGAAGTCGGACATTGAAAAGAGTGTGTCCACGCGGTTATCAGGTGGGAAGCAGGGGAGTTCGCAATGCGTGCCGTGCCGTGTAGATTGCAGGGTATATACAGCCCCCACCTGAAAGGTAACACTGATGAGCAGCTGGGACCAGAAGATTTTCTCCAACGACGACAACATTGATTTTCTCGACGAAATCGCGGATTTGGACGAAGAAGACATTCTGGAAGCTGTCCGTGACGCCGTCTTGCTAGCCGCTGACCAGGACAGCGCCTCAGATGAAGAACGCACCAACGGGCTCGCTGCGGCGACCATCACCGCGATCTGGGCCGGCGCGCCGTTTTCCGCCGGTGAGATCGCGGAGCGTTTCCCCTTCATCCGCGGCAACAGCGGTGAGCTCGACGAGCAGCTCATCGAGAGCGCAGCCGAGCTTCTTGAGGCTGTTGGCGATGAAGAGGACGAGGACGTCGAACAGTTCTTGGAAGCGCTCGCGTAGGGGCCAGTAGCCGTGAGGAGGTCTGTGGCATGATCATCGCCATCGAAGGCATTGATGGGGCGGGGAAGAACACCATCGTGAAGCGCATTGTGGAGGAATACGGCGCGGACACGCTGTCCTTCCCACGCTACGAGGACTCGCTGCACGCGCAGCTGGCACAGGACGCCCTGTACGGCAAGATGGGTGACCTGGTGGATTCCGCTTACGGGATGGCGACGATGTTCGCGCTCGACCGTTTTGGTGCCAAGGCGCAGCTTGAGCAGTACCAGGACACACAAGATCGGATCTTGTTGCTTGACCGCTACGTCGCCTCCAACGCCGCCTACACTGCGGCGCGCACCGGGGACGATGCCGCGGCGGAGTGGGTTGCTGAGCTCGAGTTCGGAAAGCTTGGGCTGCCGAAGCCCGACCTGCAGGTGCTGGTCGCTACCGCCCCGAGCGTTGCGCGGGAGCGCGCGCAGCGCAGAGAAGCTCAGGACGCGACGCGCACCCGCGACCACTACGAGCGCGACGGCGGGCTGCAGGACGCGACGTTTGCCCAGTACAATCGGCTCGCGGAGACTGACTGGGTGAGTCGGTGGATTTCCACGTCGGATGCCACGGCTATTATCCAAGCAATACAAAGCGCGCGTTAAGAGGAGCTGCCAATGTCCATGTCGAAAATCCTGGTCGTTGACGACGACCCAGCTATCAACGAGATGCTCACCATCGTGCTGGAGGCCGAAGGCTTTGACTCCCGCCCCGTCACCGATGGCGCCGAAGCCGTCCAGGCCTTCCATGAGTACGAGCCCGACCTGATCCTGCTGGATCTCATGCTTCCGGGAATGAACGGCATCGACATTTGCAAGGCGATTCGCCGTGAATCCTCTGTGCCGATCGTCATGCTCACCGCGAAGACGGACACCGTCGACGTGGTGCTCGGCCTCGAGTCCGGCGCGGACGACTACATCACGAAGCCCTTCAAACCGAAGGAGCTCGTCGCCCGCATTCGGGCGCGTCTGCGCCGGACGGATGAGGAGCCGGGTGACGTCATCGAGATCGCCGATTTAGTAATCGACGTCCCCCAGCACATGGTGACCCGCAACGGGGAAGAGATCGCGCTGACCCCGCTCGAGTTTGATCTCCTGTTGGAGATGGCGAAGAAACCAAACCAAGTGCACTCCCGCGACGAGCTACTGGAATCGGTGTGGGGCTACCGTAACAACTCCGATACCCGCCTGGTCAACGTGCATGTGCAGCGTCTGCGCTCCAAGATTGAGCATGACCCTGAGCACCCTGAGATTATCCAGACTGTGCGTGGTGTGGGCTACAAGTCCGTGAAGTAAGAATGGGAGGTGGCGCTCCTGTTCGCCGTACTGAAACGTAGCAGGGACCGGATCGTAGAAGCGTGGCGCACTTCGCTGCAGGTGCGCTTCGTCGGCACGGTGTTGATTGTTTCCGCCGTGGTGATGATGGTGCTGGGGTTTGCGCTGGCGTCGGTAGTGAGCCAGCGTATCGCTGCATCCAAGATTGAGGCAGCGAGCGCGGAGATTGACCGTGCGCGCGTGACCGTCGAGGAGCAGATTAATAACTCGGGGTCCGCTACCTCATTGCAGAGCCGCTTGAATTCGGCGCGCGCCGGGCTGACGCAGCGTGCGCAGCAAAACTCGGAGGCGTCTGCTGTGTATGAGCCTGTGCTGGTGGTGAAGAACCCGAACGGGGTTGTTACGTCCTCGCCGGAGTCGTACCAGATCCCTGACAAGCTGGAGGAATACGTCGCTGAGGGCAATATCGCCTACCAGTTTTCCTCGGTGCAGCGCGGCGACCACTCGTCGTACAATGCCCTGATTATCGGCACCCCGACGACCTCGGATGTGCCGCACCTGCAGCTCTACCTTGTGATGAACATGGACAATGAGGCTTCGACGCTTGCGCTGATGCGGGGCATCTTAGCGACGGCCACGGTGATCGTCAGCGTCCTGCTGGTGGGCATTGCGTGGCTGGCGTCGCAGCAGATTGTTGCACCGGTGCGCTCGGCGTCGCGTACCGCGCGCCGGTTTGCTGAGGGCCACCTGCGCGAGCGCATGCCTGTCGACGGCGAGGACGAGATGGCGGTGCTGGCGCTGTCCTTCAACAACATGGCGGACAAGCTGTCGCAGCAGATTGATCACCTTGAGCGCTACGGCGACCTGCAGCGTCAGTTCACGTCCGACGTATCCCACGAGCTGCGTACGCCGCTGACCACGGTGCGGATGGCTGCGGATATGATCGCCGCTGACGAGGACTCCCTGGAGCCTGGCACCCGCCGCGCTTCCCAGCTGATGACTCGCGAGCTGGACCGCTTCGAGGCCCTGCTCAATGACCTGTTGGAGATTTCCCGCCACGACGCCGGCGTCGCCGACTTGTCCGTCACGCAGATGGATATGAAGTCGCCGATCATGTCGGCGTGGCAGCAGACGCAGCACCTTGCGGACGAGCTCGGCGTGGAAGTTTCCTTCGACATGCCGGAGGAACCAGTGATGATGCTGGGCGAGTCCCGCCGGATCGAGCGCATCGTGCGTAACCTCATTGCGAACGCGATTGACCACTCGGAGGGCAGGCCGGTTACCGTGACACTGCGCGCCAACGAGAGTGCCGTCGCGGTGACGGTCAGGGACCACGGCATCGGGCTCAAGCCTGGGCAGGAGGAACTGGTGTTCAACCGTTTCTGGCGCGCGGACAAGTCCCGCAAGCGCCACTCTGGTGGCACCGGTCTTGGCCTGGCCATTGCCCGCGAGGACGCGCAGCTGCATCACGGCACGCTGGAAGCCGTCGGGGAAGAGGGCGTCGGTGCGCTGTTCCGCCTGGTCCTGCCGCTGGATCCGGAGGCAGGCTTTTCGACGTCCCCTCTGCCCCTCGAGCTGGAGCCCGGGGCGGACGCGGGCGACGTCGAAGTGGGCGTCGAAACGCAGGACGAGGAAAGGCAGCCAGATGAAGTGCATGAAGCATAGGTACCTTGCTATAGCGATGAGCACGACGCTGCTCTTGGGCGGGTGCGCGACGCTGCCGTCGAATACTGACCCGCATGTGCTCCGGCCCTACCAGGAGGAAGCGCCGGAGTCGGAGATTATCGGCCCGATCAAGGACCGCGAGCCGGACCTTTTGCTGCGTGACTTCTACGCGGCCTCCGCGATCCCAACCGGCGACTACGAAGCGGCGCGCGCCTTCCTCACTGAGGCCGCGAAGCCCACGTGGAGCGCCAACGAGCAGACACTCATCGTCGACCGGATCGGGTTGAATACGGTGTCCGGCAGCTCGGGGAACAAGCGCAGTTTTGCGGTGCACGGCAACGTGGTCGGCGCGCTCGGAAGTGGTGGCGTGTTCACTCCGGAGCGCGGTACCTACGAGGCCACGCTGGAGCTCGAGCAGGTCGACGGCCAGTGGCGCATTTCCTCGTTGCCACCCGGCGTGGTCATGGAGCGCACCGAACTGCGCAACCAATACCAGCCTTACAACCTGTACTTCTTTGATCCGACCGGCAAGGAGCTGGTCACCGACCGGCGCTGGGTCTACGCGCCGCGCGATTTCCTACCCAGCACGCTGATCTCGCTGCTGCTTGAAGGGCCGGCTAGCCGCCTGCGCCCCGCGATCATGGGGACGCTGCCATCGACGGTGCGCTACACCGGTTTCGAGGGCGGTGCCTACCACTTCGCGGGCCTCGGCAATATGGACGAGGCCGCGCGCAGCCGCTTCGCCGCACAGGTGGTGTGGACGCTCGCCTCCGCAGGCGTGACCGGCCCGTTTTCGCTCCTCGCCGACGGCGAGCCGCTCATCACTGGCGCCCGCGAACTGACCACCGACGACTTCATCGACGTCAGCCCCGTCGTCGAGCAAGTCGGAGAGAGCACCCTGTACTCGCTCGCCGACGGCCACGTTTCCCAAATCACTGGCGGCGGCCCGCAGCCCGTTGCCGGCGTGCTGGGCAACACGCACAGCGTGGTCACCGCCGACATTTCCGGTGAGGGGCAGTGGGCCGCGGTGTTCAACGTCGGCGACGGCCCCGAAGGCGCCGAGCTGCGCCTCGGGCAGCTCACCGGCGGCAGCGTGGACGTGGTGAAGGCAGAGACCTTCTCGCGCCCATCGTTCGAGCCAAACAGCAAGGCGGTGTGGACCGTTTCGGACGGCAAGCACATCCTGCGCTCCACGCAATCCTCGGCGACAGGGGAGGTCACCACCGAGGAAGTGCACGTTGATCTTCCCGAAGATGTCGACGGCAACATTTCCGTGCTGCGTCTTTCCAGATCGGGCTCGCGCGTCGTCATGGTGATTGACGGCCGCCTGTACACCGGCATCATCGAGCAGCGCGCCGCAGGCGCCGGCGCAATTGTCAACGTTCTCGAGTACAGCTACGAGCTCGGTGGCAGCGTGGTCTCCGCGGACTGGCATCCCGACGGCTCGCTCATCGTTGGCACCTCGAACCCGGCGTCGCCCGTGATGCGTGTGGAGCAGGACGGATCCTCGACCACCGCGCTGTCGCTCGGGAACATCTCCGCGCCGGTGGTGGCCGTGGCGGCGTCGCCAAACATGCTGTACGCGACCGACGCAAACGCCATTTTGCAAATGCCCGTCAGTGGTGCTGACACCCCGATCTGGCGCGAGGTGCCTGGCCTGCAGGGTGTGCGCTCACTGCCGATCATCGCGAGGTAGGCGGCGTGACGCTCGCAGAGGTTGGTGAACTCTTCCTACCGCGCCACTGCGCTGGGTGCGGCACCCCAGGCTCCGTGTTGTGCCCAGCCTGCCGCACTGAACTGTCGGCACTGCCGCGCCGGGTGTCGCCGCAGCACTTGCCGCACGTGCCGGTGTTCGCGCTCGGGCCGTACGGCGGCGCGCACCGTGGGGTAGTGCTCGCGATGAAGGAGCGCAGGAATTTGGCTGTGCGCAAGCATGTCGGGGCGGTGCTGGACGCGGCGCTGACCTTTCTTGAGGTTCGCGGTGAGATTCACCCGGACGCGCTGCTGGTCCCTGCGCCGACGCGCGCGGCCTCGGCAAGGGAGCGCGGCGGGGACCCGGTGAGCGTGATCTGTAAGCGTTCGGGGCGCAAGGTGGTGGACGTGTTGGAGCTCGCGGAATCAACGACTGACCAGTCGGAGTTGGACGCGGCGCACCGCCGGTCCAACTTGGCCGGCGCGGTGCGGATGCGCCGCGGGTGGGAGGCGCTGCACACGGGCACCGGCGCTGGCCCCGTCATTGTTGTCGACGATGTCGTGACCACCGGCGCCACGCTTCAGACCAGCGTAGAAGTGCTGCTCGCGCACGGGTTTGACGTGGTCAGCTGCGTTGCCGTGTGCGCCGCCTAGCCGCGCAGCACGCATGGTGTTCGCTGGTAGCAAACTGGCAGGGAGTTTTACACAGATACGTAGCCATTGGTTATTACCAGTTGTATAGTGGTGATAGACCCAGTTCCAACAACGCTAGGGAGGAAGCAGATGACTTCTGCAGAGCACACCGACGGATTCGCACCAGCAGCCCAGGTTACGATTACTGGCCGTAACGTCGAGGTCCCAGAGCATTTCCAAGAGCGCGTCAACACCAAGCTCGCCAAGATTGAGAAGCTTGATCCAACGTTGACGTTCTTCCATGTTGAGCTGCAGCACGAGCCGAACCCTCGTCGTGAGGCACAGGCACAGCGCGTGCAGATTACTGCGACCGGCAAGGGCCACCTGGCACGTGCGGAAGCCAAGGAAGACAGCTTCTACGCAGCGCTTGAATCCGCGCTGGGTAAGCTGGAGCGCTCCTTGCGTAAGGTGAAGGTCCGCCGCGAGATTGCTCGTTCCGGCCACCGCGCACCGAAGTCCACCGGCGAAATCGCAGCTGAGCTTGCGCACGAGGCAGAGGATGCTCGCGCAAAGCAAGCGGAGGGCCAGTACGACACTGACCCGTACGCTGGCACCTTTGAGGATGCCCCGCTCGGCCAGGTTGTGCGTCGCAAGCTGCACCCGGATACCCCGATCAGCGTCGATGAGGCGCTCTCCGAGATGGAGCTGGTTGGCCACGACTTCTACCTCTTCATCGATGAAGAGTCGAAGCGTCCAGCAGTGGTCTACCGCCGCCACGCATACGACTACGGTCTGATCACCCTGGCTCCAGAAGATGAGGTCAAGGCAAACGACGAGAAGTAGCGTCGTCACTGTATGATTCGTCGCCTGCTTGTGTAAGCAAAAAGCTTGTACGGGCGGGCGGCGTTTTCACATTCTTTTCTTATTGATTCCACCAGTTGTGATTGCCTGTTTTCGTTGACGCGTGCGTACAATGGCCGATTGGTACATAAAAGCAGCGCGTAGAGCTGGCGTGATCGCTTTGTTTTTCTAACTTTTGAAGGATTCTAGAAACGTGTTTGGACTGTCGAAACTGCTGCGTGCGGGTGAAGGGCGTATGGTAAAACGCCTCTCGAAGATCGCTGATCAAGTCATGGATCTCGATGAGGAGTACGCGGCACTCACAGATGACGAGTTGAAGGCCAAAACGGAAGAGTTTAAGCAAAAGATTGCCGACGGCGCTTCGCTCGACGACATTTTGCTCGATGCGTTCGCGACAGCCCGCGAGGCATCCTGGCGCGTGCTGGGGCAGAAGCACTACAAGGTGCAGATCATGGGCGGTGCCGCGCTGCACTTCGGTTCCGTCGCCGAGATGAAAACTGGTGAAGGTAAGACCCTGACCTCGGTGCTGCCTGCCTACCTCAATGGTTTGAGCGGCAAGGGCGTGCACATTGTTACCGTCAACGACTACTTGGCAAAGCGTGACGCCGAGATGATGGGTCGTGTCCACCACTTCCTGGGGCTCGACGTTGGTGTGATCCTGTCCGACATGCGCCCGCAGGAGCGCAAGAAGGCGTACGACGCGGCGATTACGTACGGCACCAATAACGAACTCGGCTTCGACTACTTGCGTGACAACATGACCCGTTCGGTCAACGACATGGTGCAGCGCGGCCACAACTTCGCCATCGTGGACGAGGTTGACTCGATTCTTATCGACGAAGCCCGTACCCCGCTGATTATTTCCGGCCCGGTTGATGGCTCCAGCCAGTTCTACACCGTGTTCGCGCAGCTCGCACCGCGTATGCGCGAGGGCATCCACTACGAGGTGGACCACCGTAAGCGCACCATTGGTATCTCCGAGGAAGGCGTGGAGTTCGTCGAGGACCAGCTGGGCATTGACAACCTGTACGCGCCTGAGCACTCGCAGCTGGTGAGCTACCTGAATAACGCTATTAAGGCGAAGGAGCTCTTCGAGCGCGATAAGGACTACATCATCCGCCAGGGTGAGGTCATGATCGTCGATAGCTTCACGGGCCGCGTGCTGGCGGGCCGTCGCTACAACGAGGGTATGCACCAGGCGATCGAGGCGAAGGAAAACGTCGAGATCAAGAACGAGAACCAGACGCTGGCGACGGTGACGCTGCAGAACTACTTCCGTCTCTACGACAAGCTGGCTGGCATGACCGGTACCGCTGAGACTGAGGCGGCGGAGCTGCACCAGATCTACAAGATGGACGTTGTACAGATTCCACCGAACCGCCCGAACCAGCGCGTGGACCGCGACGACCTGATCTACAAGACGCAGGAAGCGAAGTTCGCCGCTGTTGCGGAGGATATTGCGGAGCACGTCGAGAAGGGCCAGCCGGTGCTGGTCGGTACCACCTCGGTGGAGCGCTCGGAGTACCTCTCGCAGCTGCTGACGCGCAAGGGCATTAAGCACAATGTGCTCAACGCGAAGCACCACGAGGAAGAAGGCCGCATTATCGCGGAGGCTGGTCTGCCGGCGAAGGTGACGGTCTCTACGAACATGGCTGGTCGCGGTACGGATATCGTGCTGGGTGGCAACCCGGAAATTCTGTTGGATGCGAAGCTGCAGGAGCAGGGCCTCGACCCGTTCGAGGATGAGGAGCGCTACCAGGAGGCGTGGAACGAGCAGCTGCCGAAGGCGAAGGAGCGCTCGAAGCAGCTCGGCGACGAAGTGCGTGAGGCCGGTGGCCTGTACGTGATCGGTACGGAGCGCCACGAGTCTCGTCGCATTGATAACCAGCTGCGTGGCCGTTCTGGCCGTCAGGGTGACCCGGGTGAGACCCGTTTCTACCTGTCGATGCGCGACGAGCTCATGGTTCGCTTCGTTGGCCAGTCGATGGAAAACATGATGAACCGCCTCAACGTTCCGGACGATGTTCCGATTGAGGCGAAGATGGTGTCGAATGCGATTAAGGGCGCGCAGTCGCAGGTTGAGAACCAGAACTTCGAGATGCGTAAGAACGTCCTGAAGTACGACGAGGTGCTCAACGAGCAGCGCAAGGTGGTCTACGGTGAGCGCCAGGAGATCTTGGCGTCGAAGGACATCAAGGATCAGGTCCGCCGCATGATCAGCTCGACTGTCGGCGCGTACGTGGATGGCGCGACGATGGAGGGCTACGTCGAGGACTGGGACCTGCAGGAACTCTGGCACGCACTCGAGTCCCTGTACGGCCCGTCGAAGACGGCCCAGGAGCTTATCGACGGCGACGAGTACGGCAAGCCGGGCGAGCTCACCGCTGAGCAGCTGCGCGAGGCACTCATCGACGACGCCCAGGCGCAGTACGATCAGCTCGAGGCGAACGTTGCCGAGATCGGCGGCGAGGAGCAGATGCGCAACGTGGAGCGTATGGTGATCCTGCCGATCATCGATACGAAGTGGCGTGAGCACCTCTACGAGATGGATTACCTCAAGGAGGGCATCGGCCTGCGTGCGATGGCGCAGCGCGACCCGCTGGTCGAGTACCAGAAGGAGGGCGGCGACATGTTCAACGCTATGAACGAGGCGATCCAGGAAGAGACGGTGCGCCAGCTCTTCATGATGCGTAAGCAGTTCGAGTCCGCGCAGGAGGAGACTGCGCAGGCCTAAGTTCGACAGGTAGGC
Source organism: Corynebacterium sp. UMB8791 (assembly GCF_054166365.1). Lineage (NCBI taxonomy): Bacteria > Bacillati > Actinomycetota > Actinomycetes > Mycobacteriales > Corynebacteriaceae > Corynebacterium > Corynebacterium sp. UMB8791. Next base: position 29,001 of record NZ_JBSZCG010000103.1, read on the forward strand.
CCTGGCCGGGTGGTGTCACTTACAAAACTTTGAAGGACACCAGCCGGCCGTTGTCCATTTTTGCCACGAACCCGAACCGTTTTTGGCCTGTGGCGACGGTGCCGAAGAACTCGCCGCCGTCGCGGGCGTGGCAGGTCACGATGCGCGGCGGGCCCGCGTGTTGCTGCTGGAAGCGCCGGTAGGCGCGGACATTGGTGCGGGCGGCCGTCGAGAAGCGGTCGGCGCGCAGTGCACGGAGGTTTGTGGCTCCGAAGCTTGCTGCGAGCGCTGTGCGCACGAGCGGGGCGACGTTGGATCCGGTGCGGCGAGGGTCGCTGGGTGAGTACCGTGCTTGGCGGCGGCGCGTTTCCGCTGCGCGTCCGGAGCGCTTCGGGGAGGGAACGAGCAGTTGAACGTGCTGGTGGCCAGGGGCGGGGTAGTAGGTCACGGCGGGGTCCTTTCGTATCGTTGTGCACGGTGCGGGGTGCTGGTAGGTAGTATTGTGCACGTTCGCGCCGTGTGGGCGCTAGGAGAATTTGCGCACTTTGGTGTGCACTGCAGAAGAACCGAAAACGAAGTACAGGAATTGAGGCGTCCAAATGCAGGGACTCATTATTGACTACGCAGGTGTGTTGGACCAGGACCCGGAGGACCAGCGCCGCTGGCAGCAGCTGATTGAGGCTGTGAAGGAGAAAGACAAGGCCGTAGGCATTTTGTCCAACGAGGAATCCGAGGGCCAAATGGCGGACGCGGTGCGGGACTGGGAGTTCCGCGGTGTCGTGGACGCGGTGGTGCTCTCCGGCGACATTGGTGCGGAGAAGCCGTCCCCGGCAGCATTCCAGGCCGCGGCGGATGCGCTGGATATTCCGCTCAATGACTGCGTCATGATCGATGACGACATCATGAACGTCCGCTCGGCCGTCGAGTGCGGCATGATCGCGATTTTGCACACGGCGTTTGACCGCACCGCGGTGGAGATCCAGACGCTGTTCAATATCGAGGGGGAGTTTTAATGCGCGTCTACATCCCCGCGACGTTCTCCATGGTGGAGGGACTCGCCGCAGACAAGGTGCTGCACCCGCGCAACGGGTGGGGCTTCGCCGCGACGACGGCGCTGCGCGAGTTCTTCACCTCCGGCGATGAGGAGGAGATTGAGGCAGTAGCGTTTGACGACGCCGCGCTGGCCTCCATCCGTCTGCTGGCGATTGGTGACCAGGATCGGTTCCCGCACCGCCGTGTGGTGATCTCCGCGGACGTGGACGCCGAGGAGGCCGACGACATGGGGGACTCCGTCGTGCGGGTGTCTGGGCCGGTGGGGTTGGAGGACGTTGCGGCGATCCATATCGACCTGGCAGAGGCAGAAGCGGCGACGGCGAAGGCCATCGAACACATCGACGCCGCAGACCTCGGGGACGAGGACGCGGAGCTGGCTGTCGGGGACGCGCAGGACAATTACCTGGCGTTTTACGATGTCAGCGAGCTACCGTTCCTCGTCGAGCTGCTTTAGATCCCACTCGTTGTTGGAGCGCAGCGCGCTGAGTAGGCGTCGCACGGCGGCGACGCGGCGCGACAGCGCCCCTCCCTCGAAGGCGTCCCAGGCGCACTCCGGGTCCGTGGGCGGGCCGGCATGCGTGCAGCCGCGCGGGCATTCCTGGGCTGCCTCGGCGAGCTCGGGGAAGACGTCGATTACTTGGTCGGGGGAGACGTGCGCCAGGCCGAACGAGCGGATGCCCGGTGTGTCGATGATCCAGCCGCCGCCCGGAAGCTCGAGCGCCACGGACTGCGTTGAGGTGTGGCGGCCCTTGCCCACGCCGGAGACGTCGCCGGTTTCGCGTTGCGCGTCCGGGACGAGGCGGTTGACCAGCGTCGACTTGCCCACGCCGGAGTGGCCGACGCAGGCCGATACGTGGTCGTTGAGGCGTTGTGTGAGTTGGTCGAGGGGGTCGTCGATACCTACGGTGAGGACTTCGACGTTGAGGTCCTCGATTTCTGCGATGAACTCGTCGGGGCGCGCGAGGTCCGTTTTTGTCATGCAGACAATGGGGCGCACCCCGCCGACGAATGCGGCGATGAGCGCGCGCTCTACAAGCCCGGTGCGTGGCGGCGGGTCGGCGGCGGCGACCACGATGAGCAACAGCTCCGCGTTGGCGACGACGACACGCTCGAAGGGGTCGGTGTCGTCCGCGGTGCGGCGCAGGACCGAGGTACGGTCGGCGCGCAGCACGATGCGGGCGAGCGTGTCCTTGCGCCCGCTGGTATCACCCACGACGCTGACTCGATCGCCGACCTCGATGCTGGTGCGCTTCAGATGGCGTGCCCGCATGCAGGCAACCAGCGTGCCGTTATCCAGCATGACACCCCAGCGCCCCCTATCCTTCGTGACCACCATCCCGGTGAGCGCGTCCTCGTAGGAGGGGCGGTCCTTGGTGCGGGGGCGCGAGCCGCGGCCGGGCCGGACGCGGACGTCGGATTCGTCGTAATCGCTGAACTTGCGGCGTGCCATGGGGTTCTTTCTATGCTTCTTCGTGCTGGAGTGCGGTGTGCCACATCGTGGGGAAGTCGGGCAGGGTCTTTGCCGTCGTTGCGATGTTTTCCACCTGCACACCCGGGGTGGTCAGGCCGATGATGGCACCGGCGGTGGCCATGCGGTGGTCGTCGTAGGAGTGCCACGTGCCGCCGTGGAGGGGCTGTGGGTGGATACGGAGGCCGTCGCCAAGCTCTTCGCAAGCGCCGCCAAGCCTGTTGATTTCGGTGGTGAGCGCCGCCAGCCGGTCCGTTTCATGCCCGCGCAGGTGCGCGATGCCGGTCAGCTCCGATGGGGTCGCCGCCTGCGTGGCCAGCGCCGCGACGGTCGGGGTGAGCTCGCCGATGTCTCCCATGTCTAGTCTGATGCCTTGCAGGGCGCCCGGGGTCGGGCCCTGCACGCGCAGTGAGTTGCCGGAAAGTTCGACCTCGCAGCCCATTTGCGCCAGGATGTCGCGGATTACGTCGCCAGCCTGCGTCGTCTGCGTTGGCCAGTGCTCGATGCGCACCTCGCCGCCGGTGATGGCAGCGGCGGCCAAAAACGGCGTCGCGTTCGACAGGTCCGGCTCAATCTCCCAGCGCCGCCCGCGGATCTCCTGCGGGGCGACGTGCCAGGTCGCGTCCTCGCACTGCGTCTCGACGCCGGCTTCGCGCAGCATTGCCACCGTCATATCAATATGCGGCATGGACGGCAGCGAGTCGCCCGTGTGGGTGATGGTGACGCCTTGCTCGAAGCGCGCCGCGGCAAGCAGCAGTCCGGAGACGAACTGGGAAGACCCGGAGGCGTCAATGCTGACGTCCCCGCCTGCGACAGTGCCGGTGCCGTGGACAGTGAAGGGGAGGCGCTCCCCGTCGATATCGGCGCCGAGCTGGCGCAGCGCATCCAGGATGGTGCCCATCGGCCGGGTGCGAGCGTGCGGGTCGCCGTCGAAGCGGGTGGTGCCGTGCGCGAACGCTGCCACGGGTGGCACGAAGCGCATCACGGTGCCTGCCAGGCCGCAATCGATGTTGCCGCCGCGCAGCGGTGCTGGCTGGACGTGCACGGTGTCGCCGTCGTGGGTGAACTGCACGCCGAGGGCAGCCAGGGCTGCCTCCATGAGGTCGGTGTCGCGGGAGCGCAGCGCCCCGACCAGCGTCGACGGGCCAGAGGCTAGCGCCGCGAGAACATAGGCGCGGTTCGTCATCGATTTCGACCCCGGCAGCGCGAGTGTGGCGCGGACGGGGTCGGCAATGGAGGGGGCTGGCCACAAGTCAGTCATGTCGTACATCATAATGGAGGAATGTGTGGCCGTTTCGTTTTGTTTAGCACCGGCGAGCAACTCCTCGGATTCGTCGGCTCTCTCCCAGGCGTGCGCGAAGTTGTAGCGCCCGACGGCACGCCACCCGCCCGCTACAACGTCGCGCCGACGCACCAAGTACCCATCGTGCGCTTCCACGAACACGAGGCGCTCGTCCAAGCCGCGCGCTGGGGCCTTCTCCCGAGCTGGAAGCGCGACGACTCCGGCCCGCCACTGTTCAACGCGCGCGGGGAGACCGTCGCGGAGAAGCCGTCGTTCCGTAGCGCAATGCGCTCGCAGCGCGGCATCATGCTTCTCGACGGCTACTACGAATGGCACGAAAAACAGCCCTACTACGTCACCCCGGAGTCCGGGATGCTCGTCGCCGCCGCACTGTGGGACACCGGCGCTAACCGGCTTTCGACGACCATGGTCACCACCGACGCCGCCGAACGTATCGCGTGGTTACACCACCGGCTCCCGCTGTTCCTCTTGCCTGAGGAAATCGAGCAGTGGACACAAGGCACAGCAGAAGAGGCTCAAGAGCTCATCTCTCCCTCGCGCGCGGCACCGCAGCTGCAGTGGCATGCGGTTGGGCGCGAGGTGGGCAACGTCCGAAACGATTCGCCCGAGCTCATCCAACCGATCTAGGCGCCGATCGGCGCGAACTTCCCGGACGTCAGTTTCGCCAGGTCACCCGGGGCCAGTTGCACGGATAGCCCCCGCTGACCGGCGGAGACGGTGATGGCGTCGAGGGATTCGATGGTGGCGTCGAGAAGCACTGGGAGCCTCTTGAGCGTGCCCAGCGGCGAGATGCCACCCACGACATAGCCCGTGGCGTGCTCAGCCTGTGCGAGCTCCGCCATCGCAGCCTTCTTCCACCCCAGCGCCTTCGCTGCTGCCTTCAAACTCAGGTGCCCAGAGACCGGCACGCAGCACAGGGCGAGCTTTTTCGGGTCCTGCACATTCGACACCACCAGCGTCTTGAGCACCGTCGTAGGATCAAGTCCCAGCTCATGGGCCGAATGCTCACCGAAATTATCCTGGCTCGCGGCGTACTCCAACACCTTATGAGGAGTCTTCGCCACAACTTTCAAAGCACGAGTTCGTTGCATACAGACGATGCTACGTCGCACGCCCGGCTGGCTACAATGGCCCCTATGGCCGAAACAGACCTCAAAACACGCTTTACTGAGGAAGCGATGCCGCTGCTAGACCAGCTCTACGGCGGCGCGCTGCGGATGACCCGCAACCCCCAAGACGCCGAAGACCTCGTGCAAGAGACCTTCTTGAAGGCGTACAACGCATTCGACAGCTTCAAACCAGGCACCAACCTGAAGGCGTGGATGTACCGAATCATGACGAACACGTACATCAACTCCTACAGAAAGAAGAAGCGCCGACCACTGGAAACCTCGGCCGAGGACGTGACCGACCACCAGCTGTACACCACAAGCTCGCACGATTCGACCGGCCTCGAATCAGCGGAGGTTGAGGCGCTCAAGGCGATGCCGAACTCGCGGATCAGCGAAGCGCTCAACGCGCTGAATGAGGACTACCGCATGGTGGTCTACTACGCGGACGTCGAAGGCATGGCGTACAAGGAAATCGCCGAAGTGATGGACATTCCACTGGGGACCGTCATGAGCCGACTGCACCGTGGAAGAAAACAACTGCGCGAGATGTTGAAAGACGTGGCACATGAACAGGGCATCGGGCTCGACCATGCGGATATGGCGGAGTTGAAGCAGCAGAAGGTGGAGGAGAAGTAATGGCAACAGAACATAACCACGCAAGCGAAGCTGACTGCCGCGGCATGCACCAGCTGCTGTGCGAGCTGTTCCAGCCGGACACGCCACCCGAGCGCGTGGCCGCCATCCGAAAAGAATTGGCGAGCTGCCCTGACTGCCTCCGCCAGCTTGAATCGGAGGAAGCGATCCGTGGCCTTGTGCGCGACTGCTGCGGGCAGGCCCACGCGCCACGGGTATTGAGGGAGCGGATTATCACCTCAATTTCCTACACAGAGGTGCGTATTCAACGGCGTTAACTGCCGCGTGTTGGCGTTGTTTGCCGGGCCCGAACCAGTACAAGCATCATGCTGGTTCGGGCCTTTCATACTTTCGACCCAACCCAACGGGGGTAAAACACGGGGGTACCAACTGTTCAACGATCACGAAAAGGTCTGCCTAACGCATCCATAGGGCCTAAGTTTGACTACACCAGACCACGAAAGGTTTTTAGTATAAAAAGGTTGTGCATTAATAGTGTCGGTGACACGTGTCGAATGACACATGTCGTGCCTGGTAATCCCGATTTGTTAAGTATTCTCTTACCCACTGTTGCACTAGAGCGCATAATATACGGGTGGGTTGATTGTTGAACACCCATCGACAGGTGTCGGTGGGTTTGTTGAACATGTTGGGTTTGCTGCGATGGTTTCTGAGTGTTTTTTAAGCTATGTGTGCAGGTTGTAGGGCTAGATGTGTTGAACAATCCGGGTTTTGTAGGCGTGTTTTTGCCTGTTTGGTTGGGGCGTTGTGGGCGGATTGGCCATGTATAGTTCGGGTGCATAAACTTGGGGTCAGAACAACGAAGGGTTTCATGTTCCACCGGTTGGGTGGTGCGTGATGGAAGGTATAAGGATTGTGACAACGATGATGAACAGCATTGCGCGGAAGGTATGCGTAGCAGCGTGTGTGTTGGCCGTTGCGGCTAATGGTGCACAGGTTGCTCACGCGGAGATGGCTGTTGCTGACTCGTCGGTCACAGTGACCGCTGACGGGCCGGGTGCGGTCTTTCACAACTCGGTAACACAGCCGGGTCGTATTTCGACGTTGAAGTTTACGGATGCCCGCTCCATTGCTGGCAGCCAGGAGTCCTCACTGTATGTGGACCTGCGTGCCGATGGCGCATTAGTGGATTTAGAATCTGGCCTTAACGTGGATACGCACCGTGATGGTAACACCCAGGTGGTCATCTACCGCGGTGAAGACCAGGACGCTGGTGTGTCAGTGGAGCGTGAATACCGCTTTGATGGCAACCGCGTCGATGTCATTGTGCGGGTGACCAACAACAAGGATGCTTCAGCGTTTGTGCAGGCGGATCTGACGAACCAGATTAACTCCCAGGTCGGGCTTTCCGGCTCCTATGATGATGGGAAGTTTGTTGTTGCCCCGGCCCAGCTTGGCTATGAGACTGCGGTGTCGTTCGATAATGCAACCTCGTCTGGTGTAGCCGATGCGTTCCAGCGCACCACGGCTGCCGGTGAGGTTGGGTTTGTGGATCCGGCAGGGGCCAGCTTCCAGCGTGGGCGTTGGTTTGAGCGCATTGATGCTGGCGCTACGTTGACTGCTGCCATGCACATGGAGGTTGCAACCCAGGACAGTGCTGTTGATTCTGATGGTGATGGTCTGCCGGATGTCTGGGAGCGCGAAGGGGTGACCTTAAGTGACGGTACGGTCATGCCACTGAACGAGTGGGGTGCTGATCCTGAGCGACCGGATTTGTTCCTGCAGCTTAATTGGATGAACTCGCAGTGGCAGCAGGCTGGCTGCGACACACCTGGTGCGGATGCTGCCATGTGTGCGCAGATGTCGGTGGCAAGCTACCGCCCACACCGCGATATTTTGCAGCAGCTGGTGGATCGCTTCGACCAGTACGGGGTCAACCTGCACATTGATGCGGGTGATACGTACACCAACATTGTCAACTATCCGACGCGTCATGGTGGGCAGACTGAGCCGTATGCCCCGTACTACTTTGAGGGCACCATCCCGGGTATGAAGCTGGTCGAGAATATTGACACGATGCTGGGTGCTCGTGCGGCAGTCTTCCGCGTTGGTGTTATTGGTGATCAGATGCAGCGTGGCCACTGGGGTACCGGCTTGGCTTTGGTTGCGGATAACTCGTTTTATGTTGCCAAGCATGAACGCATGCGCAGCGATGATCAGCTGCGTAACACGATCATGCACGAGCTGGGGCATACGTTGGGGTTGAATCATAATGGTTCGATGAAGTTCGCCAACGAGGTCCCGCAGTCGGATTACCTGCCGAACTACTACTCGGTGATGAACTACCTCTACCAGTTCACCCACTTTAACTACTCGGATGAAGAATCCGTCTCTGGTGGGCCACTGCCGGAGGTGTGCAACCAGCCAGGCATGGACTGCTACAAAGGTGACTACCGTGTGCCAGCTGACTGGGACAACTTGATGATTAACACTGGCAAGATTGGTAAGGATTACAACTCCACGATCGGTGCTGACAAGGTCGCAGTTGATGCAAACGCACTTGCCGCGCAGCAAGAAGCGATGCAGGCTGCGGAAGAAGCCCAGGGCAGCGCGAAGGTTGCTGTTGTAGGTTCCCCTCAGCTTCGTCGTGGTGAGAATACGGTGAGTGTGAAGGTTCAAAATCCTGGGTTGGATGCAGCCCGGATGCGTGTTGAGGTTGTCTACCCGTCGGGGAAGGCCGAGCAGGTTGTTACGGTTGCAGGCCAAGGCGAGGTAACGGTTGCGCTGCCAATCAGTGTTGGTGTGGTTAAGACGTCGTCGTTGCCGTTGGATGTGCGTGTGGTCAATGAGGACGGCTCGCAGGCCTTTGCTGGCCGGTTTGATGTTGCCGCCGAGTTGGATGCGGATGTTGATGGTGATGCGATGGCTGGTGCGCCTCGTAAACCGCAGCAGAATACGCAGACTGCCCCGACGACGGCGAAGGCTGGTAAGCATGAGTCTTCGCAGCAGTTGACGACGGCGCAGCGTCCAGCGGCGAGTGTGCAGGATGATCGTCAGGATGCGGCAAGCAAGGATCGTATCCAGGCGGAGGGTGAGACGAATATCGCGGCGATTGTTGCTCCGATTGTGGTGCTGTTGCTGTTAATTGGTGGTGGTGTTGCTGCGGCGATGTCTGGTGGTCTGCACTTCTAGCCGGATGTGATGTGGGGCCTGTGGTGCCGGGAGTGCTCCTGGTGGCATGGGCCCCTTTTTTTCTTGTTGTGTGGGGTGGGGGATTTGTGCGGGGGTTCAGGAGAGTTCCCCGGCTCAAAAGGATCGCTGGAACGTTCTTTGTTGACTTGTGTTGCGGCCTGGGAAGACGTGAGCGTAGGTCGACGGGAATGGGCTTGAATCGCAAAGTAGTTCCCGGGGGGTGGGGAATGAACAATTTTTCGGTGGCGCGAGGGGTTGTGGGGTGGCGCACCGGAATCCGGGTTTTGCTTTAGGTGGCAATTGGTATCCCCTGGTCGTGCTTCCCCGCGATGAGAATGTGGTGCCCAGCCACCACACAAGCAACCAAAACAACCTGCAGCGCCAGCTCAGGGCACGAAAAACTCCCCACCGGCGTGGACTCAAGGTCCTTGTCAGTGGGGAGTATTCGCGTTCTTATGCGTTTGGACGCTTACCGCGGTTCGCGCTCTTCTTGCGACGGTCCTTACGCTTACGGCCACGCTTGCTCATGGTGCCTCCTTTAAAATGCGATGAATTAGGTGCAAACCTAGTTACAAAGTATTCAGTTTATCGTTGTTGTCGCAGTGTGGTGAAATCCCCCGAGGAAATTCTGCGAGAGGCACCGGCAAAGGCCTAAAAGCCTATGCCGACAGGCGTGCGCGGTTGCGTGTGCGGGCCTTGTTGCGGCGCTTCAGTGCGCGACGCTCTTCCTCGGAGAGGCCGCCCCAAACGCCGGCGTCCTGGCCGGTCTCCAGGGCCCACTTCATGCAGTGGGAGGTCACTGGGCAGCGGTTGCAAACAAGCTTCGCCTCGGCGATCTGTGCGAGTGCAGGTCCGGAGTTGCCGACGGGGAAGAAGAGTTCTGGGTCTTCGTCGCGGCAAACGGCTTCGTGGCGCCAATCCATAATAAGTACTCCTTCAAGTTCAGAATGTGTCGTGACTATGTATTTTTGCGCACCACATTTGTCGCCCTTGAGGGGCGTGTTGCAAACTAAGTTTGATTCCATTGCCTGGGCGAGCGCGCCGCGTTGTGCGGGACTCCACTTCCAGACCTGGCGTTAACCCTGTGGTGACTTGGGGTTAAGGGCTGTGAAACCAGCCCGTAATTTTTGCTACTCGAGAATGATGGCACGTATTTGAGCTTTCCGCTAGGGTTCTGGGCAAAAGTGTGATTGGAATCATATGGTTTGTATTCATTGTTGTCGCTCATATGTGGTGTGAGTTTCCTGTGATAGAGCGAGCTTAGAGCTCTGAGCTGCATGTATAAGAAAAGAATTAGCTGACATATGTGTTCGCTAAGGTCAAATCGTCAATTGCCCAAACCGCAACTGGTGTCGGAATCTGGCCCTGATCATTAGACTCCGTTGTGTGAACAGCAAAGAAAACTCATTGGACCACACTGGCGTTCCAGGCATGCTGCGATTTGGGGCGGTCGTCGTGTTGCTGCAGTGCTTGGCGATGCTCGGCTACATCATCATGCTGATCTACGCCCAAATTGAAGGCATTAGCGATAGCAGCATCGAATCAAGCGCGGAAGCAAGCCACTATGTGGCGTTGGGCACGGCGGTGTTCCTTGCCATCGTCTTCGGCTTCGTTGCGTTTGTGGCTATCTCGACGCTGCGGGGGCGGCCAAGGGGCTCGGGCGCGATCGTGCTCATTGAAGCGATCCTGCTCGGCGTGGCGTTTTATATGTTCCTCGGGGGCGCGCACTTGCTCAGTGCGGCGACGGCGCTTTCGGCGGTGGTTGTGCTGGTCTCTGTGTTCCATCCGTCGTCAGCGGCGTACCAAGAGGCGATGTATGAGTTGAAAAAGGCCCGCCGCTAACAGAGCTAACAGCTAACTAGCGACGGGCACGGGGTCGGGTGCGCGGTGTCAGGAGAGGTTCGTGTTGAGAACGACGATCTCCTCGCCGCGCTTTTCTACGATCGTGGTGCCGGCGGAGTCGATGTAAACGGGGCCGGTGTATCCGCCACGATCGACGGGGATGATCTTCTCCACCTTGTTGTCGTCCCAGTTGGCGACGGCGATGCCGGTGTCGGAGGCGTAGAGCAGGCGCTCGCCGACGGGGAAGCCGGTGCCAAGCGCGCCCTGGAACACGCCGGTAACGCTCAGGCGGGAGGGTTCCATGAGCAGCAGGGTGTCGCCTTCGTGGTACGTCATGTGGTGGGGCAGGTCGGCGACGGGGAGGACGTCGACAATTTGGTCGATCTTCTGCGGGCCGTCCAGTGGCGGGATTTCGGAGGCGGCAAGGTCGTTGCCGTCCTTGTCGTAGGTGCGGACTTTGTGGCTGTCCGGGTCGTAGATCGCGGCCGCGTCCTGGGACACCGCGACGAGGTAGGCGTTCTCGGAGATGTCGACGCTTTCGTACATCTCGGGCTCACGGGAGTCCTCGGGAGTGGTGTTCTGGAACTTGAGCTTGGGGCCGTCGTCGCAGTACTCCGTGGTCGCCATAATGTCGGTGCGGGTCAGCGCGGAGTTGATGGTGCAGGACTCGGGCTGCATGTCCGGCTCCTGCGGGGCCTCGTTGTAGCCGTACTCGACGGTCTTGACCATGTCGGAGCGCCACAGCTCGACGCGGTGGGAGCTGACGTAGCCGACGCGGTCGTTCGACTGCACTCGCGTAATTACCTCGGGTGCGATGGCGGAGCGTGTGCCCGCGTACTCGCCGGTGAGCGCGTTAATCGTGACGACGTCCCCACAGCCAGCATTGTCGCGGTATGCGGCGACGACCTTGTCCCACGCATGACCGAGCAGGCATAGATCGTTCGGGCGTGTGTAGGTCCAGGCGGTGTCGCCGGCCGGCGTGGTGGCGGTGATGGTGCCGTCGTTGTAGGTGATGATCATGCCTGCAGCGATCACGGGTTGGACGCCGGGGGAGGTGTCCGGAAGGCGGAAGGCTTCCTCGACCTTCGAGGGGACGACGGCGAGGCGTCCCGCGTTCTCATATTCCTCCGCCGCCGGTTCCAGGTGAGAGCTGCGGATCGGTGCGGTGAAAAACGCGATGGCAAGGAGGATGATTGCGATCGCGGTGATGACTGCGGTCGCGATCAAGTCGTTGCGGGTGCGACGTAGGGGCTGACTCAACGCCGTTTCCTTCCTGAGCGGTTCGTTCCACGTCTCGTGGAGGGTGTTCTCTCGCCCGAGCGTTGCGGGCGTGCTCCGAGCACTTTACGCGGTTTGCCCACCGTGGATAAAGCCGAGTCTGGAATGTCCAGGGCCTCGAAGAGCTCTTCGGAGGTGGAAAACCACGTTGGGGGCTGGGGCTTGTCGAGGGAAAGTTCCTCGTTGATTGCTTCCCATTTCGCTGTTTCGTCGAGGTCGGCCATGGTCACGGCGGTGCCGGAGTGGCCTGCGCGTCCGGTGCGGCCGATGCGGTGGACGTAGGTCATCGGGTCGTCGGGGACTTGGTAGTTGATGACGTGGGTGACGTCGTCGACGTCGATGCCGCGTGCTGCCACGTCGGTGGCGACGAGGATTTCGACGTCCCCTTCGCGGAAGGCGTTCAGGGATGCCTCACGCGCACCCTGCCCAAGGTCGCCGTGGACGGCACCGACGGAGAAGCCACGCTGGCCGAGGTCGTCTGCGACGCGCGCGGCGGAGCGCTTCGTGCGGGTGAAGATGATGGTTTTGCCGCGGCCGTTGGCCTGCAGGACGCGCGCGAGCACCTCGGGTTTGTCCATGTGGTGGGCGTAGAACACGACCTGTTTGGTGCTTTCGTGGGTGGAGGCGGCTTCCTCGCCTTGCTCGGCGCGGATGTGGATCGGCGTGTTCATCTTGGAGCGCGCCAGCTGCAGGATCTGGCCGGGCATGGTCGCGGAGAACAACATCGTTTGCAGCTGGTCAGGTAGAGCGGACCACAGCGTTTCGATGTCGGGCAAAAAGCCCATGTCGAGCATCTCGTCGGCTTCGTCGAGGACGAGGATCGCCACGTGGCCGAGCTGCAGCTCGCCCTGGTGGTAGAGGTCGATGAGGCGGCCGGGCGTACCCACGACGACGTCGACGCCCTTGTGCAGCGCGTCGATCTGCTCCTGGTAGGGCCGCCCGCCGTAGATGGTGGCGACGCGCACCGGGGTGTACTTCGCTGCCCGCTCCAGGTCGTCGCCGACCTGCACGGCGAGCTCGCGGGTGGGGACGACCACGAGGGCGCGGGGTGTGCCGTCGAGTTCGGCGATGGTGGCGTCGTCAAATACTCGGTCGAGCAACGGGATGCCGAAGCCGTAGGTTTTGCCCATTCCCGTGCGGGCTTGGCCGATGATGTCGCGGCCGTCGAGCGCGAGGGGGATCGCAAGTTCCTGGATGGAAAATGTGCGATGGATATCGAGCTCCTCGAGGGCATCGATGAGTTCGGCGGCGACCCCTAGCTCATGAAAATCGGGTGACTGTTCTCTAGCAGCTGATTTGGACACGCCCTCATCTTAGCTGTAGGCCGTTACAATGGATTGACATCCGTGAAGATGAACAACGATAAGGACGGAAACGAACATATGGATATCAAGATCGGTCTTGCAGACACCGCACGTGAGCTCTCCATCGCGATTGCTGAGGGGCATGAGAATGTGCTCAATACGGTGAAGCAGGCGATTGAGGACCAAACTCCGACGGTGACGCTGGAGGATGACAAGGGAAAGAAGTACTTGGTGCGCACCGAGAAGATTGCGTACGTTGAGCTTGGCTCTGCGCAGGCTCGTTCCGTTGGGTTCATGCGTTAAAACCCGCTACATTTACGACCATGAAGAACAATCACGACACCGACGTTTTCGAGGATTGGGACTTTGAGGACGACGGTGAGTTCACCGCGGTAGACCCGGAAGCGGAGGGTCGGCTTGTGCGCTTCGCCCGCGAGTACGGGTGGCGCGCCTACGCGATTCCGGTGTTGGCTGTGCTGACGGTGTTCGTGATTGTGAACATGCTGCAAAACCCCGACGGGGAGGTGTTTGCGGGAAGCGCTGGTGACAGCGCGGTCGAGCAGCCTGACGGTGACGAAGCCTCGCGCACGGTGAGTGTGCTGCCGGAAGGCCAGCAGGACGTGCTGCAGTTGCCGCCGGGTGGCCCGTTTACGGAGACTGGGGAGGGCACCTTTTACGAGGTTGGTCACCCTGGGATGCAGGCTGGCAAGGGGGATGAGCTCACGGTTCGCTTCGTTGTTGAGGTGGAGCATGGGCTCGACACAGCACTGTACGGGGGCAATGAGGCTGTCGCCGCGCTTGTCGACGCCACCTTGAGCGACCCCCGCGGCTGGACCAACGACCCGCGCTTCCGGTTTGAACACGTCACGGCGGCCGATGAGCCATCGCTGAAGATTCGGCTCGCGTCCGCGGCGACAACACGAGAGCTGTGCGGCGTGCACCTTGAAATGGAGACCAGCTGCCGCACCCGCGTGACTGGCGAGGACACGGTCATTTTGAACGAGGCCCGCTGGGTCCGGGGCGCTGCGCCGTATGAGGGGGATCTGGGTCGCTACCGCCAGTACCTGATCAATCACGAGGTTGGCCATGCGCTCGGCTTCGCGCACCACGAGCCGTGCCCGGAAAATGGCGTGCTGGCGCCGGTGATGATGCAGCAGACGCTGAGCTTGAACAACGCGCAGCTGTACTCCTTTGATAAGGAAGAGGTGTACCCGGATAACCAGGACACCTGCAGGTCGAACCCGTGGCCGTACCCGCGCCCGGCAGTGTTGTAAGTGCTGTAGTTGTTGTAGTTATAAACAGGCGACGAGAGGAAGGCGAGCTGCGCTGTGACTATTCCCGAGCATGTGTTGTCGGCGTTTCAGGTTGATGGGGAGGTGGCGTCGACACCTGATGCTGCCTGGGGTGAGGCGAAGAAATTTGGGCGCATTGTGATTTCGCAGGCTGCGCCGACGGCGGCGTGGTCGGGCAAGGTGCGTGAGCGCATCGCTGACCACCTTGAGGGGGTGCACGTTGCGCGTCCGGTGCGTGCGACGGACGGGCGCTTCGTGGTGGCTGGCTTCGTGGCCAACGAGTTCTCGCCGGGTGCGCCGGCGGCCCGCGTGGATGAGGCCGTGGCGGCGGCGCTTGCGCTGGAGCGCGCGCTGCAGCAGGCCGAGGTGGCGCAGGAGCTGCCCGAACGCGATAGCTCTGACGTGATCGCAGAGGCGGATCGCGGCGCGTGGAAGGGGCACGAGGATGCCAGTGCTGAGGGGCTGTGTGTGGCGCACGTGGATGTGCTCTCCCACACGCTGTTTTCGGGCTACGCCGCGCCCGTGTTGACGGATCTTGTACCTTCGGCGCGGCTTCGCCCGAGGGGGTACTCGGCTGCCGTCGTAATTGTCGACGCCTTGCTCGCCGGGGCTGTCGATCCGCGAATCGTGGAGCGCTGGTCCCACATTCCGGACCTTGTGTTCCTGGCAGGGCGTGCGTTGGATTTCCGAATGCGGATGGCGCAGCACGACGGAACGTTCCAGAATGGGAACGCGCGTTCGAAATTTTCGGAGGTTTCCGAGCTCCTTATGTCCCGCTAACATGCCACAATGGTGGGCATGAATGACCAGCAGTCCACCACACCCCGCGCGTTTTTAGTCCCGCGCGAACACCAAGCGCACGATAGAACGTGGTCGCAGCCACTTCCCACCGAGGGGTTATGGAAGGTAACCGGCCAGGCGGGTTCGGGGGTGACCAGCTTTCTCATCGATACGTTTGTGGCGTCGGCGAAGCGGCAGTCGGACGCGGAGGGCGTCTTGTTCTTGACGGATTCGAAGGAGTCCGCCGCGCGGATCAGGGCGGAGATTTCGGAGCGGCTCGCTGATACTGACTTTGTTGCCGACGGCCCGATGGTTCGCTCCGTGCACTCCCTGGCGTTTGCCGTGCTGCGGGAGCAGCAGGAACAGCTGCGCCTGATTTCTGGCGCGGAGCAGGATGCGGTCATCCGCCAATTGCTGCAGGGGCACGCCGAGGATGGCCAGGGGAGCTGGCCTGCGGAGCTGCGCCCGGCATTGCCGATGGTGGGCTTTGCTCGCCAGCTGCGTGACTTTTTGCTGCGCGCGATCGAACGCGGGCTGGACGCAGAGCAGCTCAAGGTGCTCGGAGCCCGCTACGGGCAGGGGATTTGGGGCGCGGCCGGCGACTTTTTGGAGGAATACCAGCAGGTCATGGCGCTGACCGGGACGGTGCGTTACTCGGCATCCGAGCTGATTGCCAGGGCGCTCGATGTGCCGCTGGGCCGGACGTGGCACACCGTGATTGTGGACGACGCCCAGCATCTCTCGCCCGCGGCGGCAAAGTTCGTGCAGCGCCTGCTGCAGGGGGCCACACTCGGGGTTGTGGGTGGTGACTTGGAGCAGTCCGTCTACCAGTTCCGCGGGGCAAGCCCGGAGTTCTTTGCCACGCTGGGGGGGCTTGAGCACACGGTGATTGACTTGGGGCAGACCAGGCGCGAGCCGGAGGTCTCGGTGGCGCTAGCGCAGACGCCGACGGCGCAGCTCGCGGCGGTGGCGGACGCACTTCGTCGCGCGCACCTCGAGGAGGAGGTCGCGTTTCGGGATATGGCGGTCATTGTGCGTTCGTCAGGGATGATTGAGCCCTTCCGCCGTGCGCTGTTGCACGCGGGCGTGCCGGTCGCCCTGAATCCGACGGACGTGGTGCTCAGCGAGCAACGCATTGTTGCCTCGCTGCTGCTTGGGTTGCAGTCGCTGTACACACCGCTGACGGTTGAGCAGTGGCGCGACCTGCTGCTTGGGCCCATTGGTGGTACGGACCCGGTGACGCTGCGCCGCCTGTTGCGCGGCCTGCGGCGCTGGAAGCCGGACTCACGCGCGGAAGAAACGCTGCGTGACCTTGTTGTTTCCAAGGCAGAGCTGCCGGATTTCGGCGAGGTACTCACTGACCGCGAGCTGCAGATGCTGCACCGCATCCGCCAGGTGTTGGATGCCGCCAGGGAGGTCTACGACGCTGACGGCAGCGTCGAGGAGGTGTTGTGGGCGCTGTGGAACGCCACGGGTTTGGCAGATCACCTCACTGCGGTTGCGCTTCGGGGCGGCACGACGGGCTCGCAGGCTGACCGGGATCTGGATGCGGTCATGGCGTTATTCGACGCCGCCGGTGACTTCACCGAGCGTAAAACCCAGGGTGGGCTCGAGCTGTTCGTGAACAGCATGTTGGAGCAGGAACTGCCCACCGGTGTGCGCGATCGCCGAGCGGCCACGCCGGACGCAGTGGCGCTGTTGACTGCGCATGGTGCGGTGGGCAGGCAGTTTAGCCGTGTTGTCGTTGCCGGTGTGCAGGATCTCGAGTGGCCGAGCCTGGGCGAGACCGGCTCGATTTTCGGCCAGCAGGATCTGGTGGACCTGGTTGACCACGACGTGGATCCCGCCACCCCGGTGTCGCACTTGCGCGAGCGCCTCGAGGAGGAGCGTCGCCTGTTCCACGTGGCGTTGACCCGCGCGACGGAGCGCGTCCTGGTCACGGCCGTCGACCAGACTGACGGCGAGGAGGTCATCGAGCCGTCCCGGTTCATTGAGGAGCTCTGCGAGGAAACCGGCATTTCCCCGCAGCTGGTGACGCTGTCCGCGGAGGACGCCGCGGCTGGGGATGACGGTGCGGAGGCCACGGTTGTGCGCGTACTATCCCGCGATGATTTCCTGGGGGAGCTACGCCGCACACTCGCGGACGAGGAACACAGTACGGAGGCAGACCGGCGCCAGGCCGCGCGCCAGATTGCGCGGCTGGTGGAGGCCGGGGTGCCGCTCGCGGACCCGGAGCAGTGGTGGACCACCACGGAGCCTTCGACGGATGAGCCCGTTGAAGGGCAACGTTCACTGTCGCCGTCGAGGATTGAGGCGCTGTTGAAGTGCCCGATGAGCTCGGTGCTCGAGCGCACTCTCGGTTTTGATAGCTCGATGCCGATGGTGATCGGATCGATCGTGCACGCCTACTTCGAGGCGCTCGGCCGAGGCGTGCCGGAAGAGCAGGCGCGGATGCACACGCTGGCCACGTACCGCGCGATTGTTGACGCCCCCGCGTGGCAGGCCGAGGCCCAAGTCCGCGACTTCGAGGCGATGCTGGAGCGAACCAACAAGTGGTGGGAAAATCGCGCGAAGAAGTTCGAGGTTGTGGGCATGGAGGTGCCGATCTCCGTCCAGGTCGCAGAAGACGTCCATATCCGCGGGCGAGCCGACCGGCTGGATAAGGAAGAAAGCGGCAGCGTGCACATCGTTGACCTGAAGACTGGCTCGACGATGCTCTCCGTAGATAGCGCGAAGGAGTGCGAGCAGCTTATGGCGTACCAGCTTGCGCTGAGCCACGGGCAACTCATCGGTGAGGGCGACGATCTTCGCGTTGTGACGTCCACCGATGGGCAAGAGGGCCTGGACGTTGGTGGGGCGGCGCTCGTGTACTCGAAGCACGGAACGAACGCCGCAACCACGCGCGAGCAACCGCGCAAAGAAGAGGAAGAACTCGAGTACTTCACCGAACTCATTGCACCGCTGCCCGGCAAGACAACAGGGCCGCAACTCGAAGCGCAGGCGGGCAAGCACTGCGATTACTGCGCTGTGCGCGCGCTGTGCCCGGTCCAGATCGAAGGGACGATGATTTACAATGGCTGATTTCACACCCCAGGAACTCTTCCAGGCGCTCGGGGACGCATTTCCCCCTAGTAGCCAGCAGGCCGACGTGATTGGTGCCGAGCCGGGGCCGATGCTGGTCGTGGCCGGTGCTGGCGCGGGCAAGACGAAGACGATGGCGGACCGCGTGGTGTGGCTCGTCGCCAACGGGTATGTGCGGCCGGAGGAAGTCCTCGGCTTGACGTTTACCCGCAAGGCGGCCCGCGAGCTGGGGCAGCGGATCCGGAACCGGCTGCAGGCGTTGGCTCGTCGCCGGGAGCTCGTACGGGAGCTTGATCCTTCGGGTGCGCTGGCGGAAAGCCTGGAGGTTATCGCGCCGACTGTTGCTACGTACGACTCGTACGCGGGCGAGCTCGTTCGCGACTACGGACTGCTCGTCCCGGTGGAGCCGGACGCGCGCCTGATCACGCAGGCTGAGCTGCACGCGATCGCCGTCGAAGTCGTGAGCAATTACAGCAAGCCACTCATCGCGGAAGGTGCCCCTGCCCCCGCGATGAGCACAGTGGTGGAGGACCTACTGAAGCTCTCCACGGCGATGGGCAACGCACTGGCAGACCCAAACGATATTTACGAGGCCGCGGAGATCTTCCTGAAAGAGACGGAATCGCTGCCGAAGTCGCCGCGGAGTAAAACCGAGTTCTGCAAGACCATGACGGGGTGGCGCAACAAGCAGCGCCAGCGCCAGTTGATGTTGCCGCTGGTTGAGGAGCTTAACGCGGCGCTGCGTGAGCGTGGTGTGGTCACGTTCAACGAGCAAATGAACATTGCGGCCACGCTCGCGGAGCAGCACGCGTCCGTCGGTGCTGCGCAGCGGCAGAGGTACCGCGTAGTCATGCTCGACGAGTACCAGGACACCTCGCATTCGCAACGAGTGTTGCTGCGCAGCCTGTTCGGCGAGGGGCAGGACCCCACGTTGACGGTGACTGCGGTGGGCGACCCGATGCAGGCAATCTACGGCTGGCGCGGGGCGACGTCGGAAAACCTCGCGGCATTCGTGGAAGATTTCCCTGCCGCGGGCGGTGTGCCGGCGCAGAAGAAACAGCTGACCATCTCTTGGCGTAACCCGAGCAAGGTGCTTGAGATGGCGAATCAGGTCTCCACCGCGATCCTTGGCAGCGGGGAAGATCGAGCCGTCGCGCCTCTGGAGCCACGCAAGGACGCTGCGGCAGGCGACGTGGAGATGCAGTTCTTCCAGCGGGAGGAGGAAGAAATTGAGTTCGTTGCCGACGCGCTGCAGCAGCAGTTTGAGCAAGGCGGTAAGCTCTCGGCCGCGGTGCTGACCAGGAAGAACAGGCATGCGCAGCCGATCGCCCAGGCGCTTGAGGCCCGCGGCGTGCCGTATGAGATCGTGGGGCTCGGCGGCCTGCTGGATACCCCGGAGGTACAGGACACGTTGGCTGTGGCCACGATGTTGGTCCGCCCCGAGGATTCTGAGGCGGCACTGCGCGTGCTGGGTGGGCCGTCGGTCGGGCTCGGGCTAGCGGATATGGAGGCGCTCGCCGCACGTGCCAAGAACCTGCAAGCCCGCGCGGACGGCCCGGTCGCGGAGGAGGAAGCAGCCAGGCCAGTGCCCGCGGACCCGGAGGAGCGCCTCATCGAGGAGCTGACGCAGCTTGCACTCGAGGCGGAGGCGCTGAAGATGCAGTCGGCGAAGCCCGCGGGCCTGGCGGACGCGGTGGCGGACCTGGGCGAGCCAGAGCGCTACAGCGAGGAAGGCTACAAGCGCCTGCAGCTGCTGGCGTCGCGGCTGCGACAGCTGCGGCGCAATTCGCTGGGCAAGCGGCTCAGTGACTTGTTCGCGGACATCATCGAGGTCTTCGGTATTCGCGTTGAGGTGCTGGCGCGGCGCTCGTCGGCAGGCACGGTGCACTTGGACCAGCTGCTGCACTACGTCGAGGAGTACCCGGGCACGAGCGTGGAAGCGCTGCTGGACTACTTCGAGTTGGCGAAGCAGCAGGAGGACGGGCTTGCGCCGGGTAACGTCACCGTGCGCGGGGACCGCGTGCAGATCCTGACGGTGCACAAGGCGAAGGGCCTGGAGTGGGATACCGTCGCTGTGTTGCACGCGGATAAGGACACCTACAGCTCAAAGATTGAGACCTTCCTTGCCCAGATCCCGTTCCTGCAGCCTGAGACGTTCGGTGACCCGGACATCTACGAGGAGTTCGCAGAGGTAGAGCACCGCACGCAGTTTAAGAACGCTGCCAATGCGTGGCGCAAGCACATCGGCGAGGATCTCGCTGAGGAGCAGGCGCGCCTGTTCTACGTGGCTATCACACGTACGGAAAACAGGCTGTTGCTTACCGGGTCGAACATCTCTCTGGGCGGCAAAAAGAATACGAACGGGCCGTACGAGCACTTCGCGGCGTTCGAGGGCCTCGAGCTGCCGGAGCAGGTCGAGGACGAGGATGCGGAGAAAACGGTACAGCAGCCGGAGATGGCCGTCGGCACGTGGCCTGTGCAGTCCTACGAAGCCGCGCACGCCGCCAGTAGTCAGGCCACTCACCCGAGTGAGCTGGTCAGGGACGCGCTCGAGACCGAAATCGCGCCCGCGGCCGGCGAGCTCTACGAGCTGTGGGAGCGCGACGCCACCGCGCTCATCGAGGAACACAAGGCGGCGCAGTCGCCGGACGTGCCCGTCATGCTGCCTGGTGAGCTGACCGCCTCGGATGTGGTGGCCATGCAGGCGGACGTGGAACAGTTCGCGCGCCGGGCACGTCGCCCGGTGCCGTTCAAGCCGAACCAGTACGCGAAGCGCGGCACCGCATTCCACGAGTGGATCGAGGATTTCTACGGTGCGCACCCGCTGCTCACTGAGGACGAGCTGCCGGGCATGGGCGAGTTTGAGGTGGATCCGTCGATGCTGCAGAAGCTGAAAGCCAACTTCGAGAACAGCCACTGGGCGTCAAAGACGCCGACGCACGTGGAGTGCCCGTTTGAACTGGCGCTCGGCAAGGCGGTGGTGCGTGGCCGCATGGACGCGGTCTTTGCGGACGGCGACGGCTGGGTCGTGGTGGACTGGAAGACCGGCAACCGCCCGGTGGGTGCGGCGATGGAGGCAGCGAAGCTGCAGCTTGCCGTGTACACGGAGGCGTGGAAGCGAATCGCCAACGACGGCCGCCCAGTGAAGGCCGTGTTCTTCTACGTCCGCGATGGAAAGGACTTCACCGCGACGGAGCTTCCGGATGCGCAGCAGCTGACGAAGTTGTTGGAAGATACAGCAAACGGCGCAACTTCCGGTACAGTTTCACGCCGTAGTAGCGAGGAAGGATAGCGGAGTGAAACTGCCGTTTGCGTTGTCATGGAGTGACCGGTTCCGTGCGGATGCGGATCCGTCGGAAATACCGGTGCACACCCTGCTGGATGTCGTTCGGATTCCGTCGGCGGAACGCACCACTCCATGGGCGTTGATGGCAAGGCGCTTCGGCTACGCGGCCATGTTGGTGTTGGCCGTGGCGACGGTGGTCTACTTCGACAAAGAGGGGTACACCGAGCCACTGACCTTTATCGACGCCCTGTACTATTCGGCGGTTTCGCTCTCAACGACCGGCTACGGCGATATCACGCCGGTGACGCAAAGCGCGCGCCTGATGAATATCTTGGTCATCACGCCGTGTCGTGTGGCATTCCTGATGCTTTTGGTCGGTACGACGTTGTCGGTGTTGACGGAGGATTCCCGCAAGACGCTACAGATTCAGCAATGGAGGAGAACAGTGCGTAATCACACCATCGTTATCGGCTACGGCACGAAGGGCAGGTCCGCGGTGGATGCGCTGCTCGCGGGCGGTACCGCGCCGGGCAACATCGTTGTTGTTGATGATGACGCCGTGGTGCTGTCGAACGCCGAGAAGCGCGGCCTTGTCACCGTCCACGGCAACGGCACTCGCTCGAGCGTGCTGAAGGTCGCGGGTGTGGCGCGTGCGCGCTCAGTTGTGGTGGCGCCGTCCTCGGACGATACCGCGGTGTTGGTCACGCTGTCTGTCCGTGAGTTGGCGCCGAGCGCCATGATCGTTGCCAGCGTCCGTGAGAGTGAGAATCAGCACTTGCTGATGCAGTCGGGCGCGGACTCGGTGGTGGTCTCCTCTGAAACGGCGGGCCGCCTGCTGGGCATTGCGACGGTCACGCCACCTGTGGTGGAGATGATGGAGGACCTGCTCAGCCCGGACGAGGGCTTCGCGGTTGCGGAGCGCCCGATCGCGGACGACGAGGTCGGAGCGAACCCGCGTCACCTCGCCGACATTGTGCTGGGTGTGGTGCGCTCCGGCGAGCTCTACCGCATCGACGCCCCGGAGGCCGAGACGGTTGAGCCCGGCGACCGCCTGCTGTTCGTGCAGATGACGCAGCCGACCCCGCTGACTGAGCGCACGCGTCCGACGGAGTAGGCGGCCTATGAAGCGGTTCATTGCCTTCGATGCCGCCGGCAGGTTTGTGCTTGGAGCTGATGACACGCCCACACTTTTCGACGCCCACTCCGCCCAACCCCACGCCGAGAACACGGTGCACGTCGGCGACGATGTGTGGGCGGTGCTGGTGAGCGAGGCGCAGCTTGAGGCGATGGGCGAGCGCTTCGGCACCTGCCGCAGTCACGCAAGCGAGTACCTGGTTGCGCGCGGGTTCGGCCTGCTGCGCAACCAGCGTCAGCTGAGCTTCGACCCGCGCGACGGCAGCGAAGTCGCCTGGGGCGAGGGCGGCGTTGTCGCGCGTGGCGCCAGCGGGAAGCCGTTGTTTCCGCGCATTGACCCGTCGGTGATCGGGGTGGTGCAGTCGACGGACGGGGAGCGGATTTTGCTTGGGGAGAATGCGCGCCGCCCGGGCTACTTCACGCTGATCGCGGGATACATCGATGTCGGCGAGACCATCGAGGACGCCTTCGCGCGTGAGGTGTGGGAGGAAACGGGGCGTCGTGTCGGGGGCGTGCGCTATGTTGGGTCGCAGCCGTGGGCGCTGTCGGGTGCGCTGATGTTGGGGATGGTGGCGTCGACAAGTGATGTTGATGCTGTGGGCCCCTTGGATGGGGAGCTGACGCAGCTGCGCTGGCTGCGCCGCGACGAGCTGGGCACTGTCACGCTGGCGGTGCCGGGGACGATTGCGCGGCGGATGATTGACCAATGGGCTCGTGGAGAGTTCAACGAGAAACGGAGAGGAACGTAAGTGGCTGTAGATCTGAGCTTGCTGGATGAGGATCAGCGGATTGCAGCGACCGCTCCTCGTGGCCCGGTGTGCATCCTGGCTGGTGCCGGGACGGGTAAGACTCGCACGATTACGTACCGCATCGCGCACATGATTGATCAGGGCACGGTGAGCCCGAACCGGGTGCTGGCGGTGACGTTTACGCAGCGTGCGGCAGGGGAGATGCGCGACCGTCTGCGCACGATGGGCATTGGCGGCGTGCAGGCGCGCACGTTCCACTCGGCGGCGATGCGGCAGCTGCGCTACTTCTGGCCGCAGATTGCGGGGGATCTGCCGTGGCGGCTGCTGGACAACAAGTTCCCGCTGGTGGGGAGGGCGGCTCGCGCAGCCGGGCTGGAGTCAGATAAGGAGATGGTCCGCGACCTACTGAGCGAGATTGAGTGGGCGAAGGCGAGCGTGATCGGCGCGCAGGACTACGTGGACCGCATCGCGGATACCAACCGAACTCCGCCGACGGATCCGAAGAAGGTCGCGGAGGTCTACCGGCTGTACGAGGAAGCGAAGACGAGCCCGGAAGGCATGCTCATCGACTTCGACGACTTGCTCCTGCACGTCGCGGGTGCCCTGGAGAACGCGCCCGCGGTGGCGGAGGAGTTCCGCTCCCAGTATCAGTCCTTCGTGGTTGACGAGTACCAGGACGTGACTCCGCTGCAGCAGCGCGTGCTGGAGGGCTGGCTTGGGCAGCGCGATGACCTGACGGTGGTGGGGGATGCGAACCAGACGATTTACTCCTTTACCGGCGCGACCCCGGACTACCTGCTGAACTTCTCGCGAACCTACGAGCACGGCACTGTGGTGAAGTTGCAGCGCGACTACCGCTCGACACCCGAAATCACAGAGCTGGCCAACGCGGTGATTTCACGCGCGACGGGCAGGGCCTCGGGGACCAGGCTTGAGCTGATCGGTATGCGAGAGTCCGGACCGCAGCCGACGTTCCACGCCTACGACGACGAGCCGACGGAGGCCCGCGAGGTCGCCGCGGCGGTACAGCGCCTGATTGATTCCGGGGTACCTGCCAAGGAGATCGCGGTGCTGTACCGGATTAATGCGCAGTCGGCGGCGTTTGAAGCCGCGCTCGCGGACGCGGGTATCGTCTACCAGGTGCGCGGTGGGGAGGGCTTCTTCCAGCGCGGCGAGATCCGCGAGGCGCTGCAGGCGCTCGTCGCGGCAACCAGGCGCCACGACTTGCCGGATGACCCGGTGGTGGTGGCGAAGGCGGCGTTCGCGCCGCTCGGGTTGACGCCGACGGAGCCGGAGGGTGCCCAGGCACGGGAGCGTTGGCAGGGGCTGCGCGCACTCGTGGACCTCATCGAGGAGATCGTGCACACCAAGGAGGCCTCGAGCCTGGAGGACGTACTGCGTTCGCTGCGTCAGCGCGCGGAGGCGAAGCAGCCGCCGGCGATTGACGGGGTCACGCTCGCCAGCTTGCACGCGGCGAAGGGCCTGGAGTGGGACGCCGTCTTCCTCGTTGGCCTGGTGGAAAATACGCTGCCGATCTCGCACGCGATCAAGGCGGGCGACGAGAACATCGAGGAGGAGCGCAGGCTCTTCTACGTTGGTGTGACGCGCGCCCGGGAGCACCTGCAGCTGTCGTGGGCGCTGGCCAGGCAGGAGGGCGGCAGGAAGTCGCGCTCGCGCTCGCGCTTCCTGGACGGTTTGGTGCCCGAGCTTGAGGCGGAGGAAACCCCGCAGCGGCTGAAGCAGACCCGCCGTTGCCGGGTGTGCGGCAACGTGCTCTTCGCCCCGGCGGACAAGGCGCTTGGTCGGCACCAGGATTGCGACGCCGACATCGACGAGGACGTCTACCAGGCGCTCAAGCGCTGGCGGCTCAAAACGTCGCGCGCGGCGAAGCAGCCCGCCTACATGGTGTTTTCCGACGCCACCCTGCTCGCCATCGCGGAGACTATGCCGGAGGACGAGCAGGGCCTGCTCGCCGTGTCGGGGGTGGGTCCGGTGAAGGTGGAGCGCTACGGCGCCGAGGTTCTGGAAACGTTGGCGGAGTTCCGCTAGCCGCGACAAACCACCTAGAAGCACAGCGGGCAGTCGGGGTGTGGCTGCAGGCGAAGCGTCTTGAGTGGGGTGCGGTTGAAGGGGTCCACAAGCAGGGTGTCGCCGGTGCGGGGGTCCGGGGCGGCGACGCCCGGCGGGTCCGGCAGCTGGCAGATCCGCCTGGTCATGGTTGCTGCGGCGGCCACGCCTGCCTGGATTACGACCGGGTCCGGGTTGCGCACGCCGGCGGGTGCCGCGGCGGCGATCGCTGCCCACTGTGGGTCGCGCTCAAGCAGGTAGTGTTCGCGGCAGATCAGGCATGGGCCTTCCACACCGACGGCGTAGGGGCCGATGAGGACGCGGGTGTCGATCTGCAGGACCGGAAGCACGGGGCCGGTGCGGTGCCGGGTGTACGCGGCAAGCGCCCGGGTGCGGTGCGCCTGGTCGACGATGATGAGCGGGAGGGGCGAGGGGGCGTCGAAAAGAAAGCGGGACAGTGGCTGGGTGGGCTCGGGGGAGCGCACGTGGATGCCGCTGGCACGCAGTGTTTCTACCAGCGTGTTCGCAAGCGTTGAGGTGCCGATCAGCAGTACCTCCGGGCGGGAGACTTCGACGAGGACGCGGTAGGCGATGAGGTCCTGGATGAGGCTGCGCGCCGCATCCGCGTCCATGGAGACCGCCAGCCGCCGAACCACCTCGGGCAGTGGCCGCGGTGTGGACAGCGAGTCGAGCACCGCGGCGACTGCGCGGGCGTCGCCGACTTCGATGATGCCGCTGCGTGTGGCGTCGAGGCCGAATTGCAGCGCGTGCGGGCCCCTGCTGAGTATCTGTACCCCCATGGCCAGCGCAATGACAGTATCCGACTGGTTACACATGCTTCCCCCTCGTGCCCCTTAAGCTGTGTCGGTTGTACAGCATACAATCTTCGGCATGCAGGAGTCGGAGTTTGAGTATCGGGTGATTCGCTCGCCGCGGCGCACACGCACAGTGCAGGCCCGGCTTATCGACGGCGTCGTGGAAGTACGCATCCCAGCCCGGTTCAGCGAGCGCGAGGAGCGCGAGGCGGTGGCCGAGATGCTGCGAAAGATCCGGAAGAAGACTCGCCACCAGCACGTCAGCGACGCCGACCTTCAGGCGCGCGCGGAGGTGCTCAACGAGCAGGTGCTTGAGGGGCGGGCGAAAGTGGGCTCGATACGGTGGGTGTCGAACCAGACGAAGCGGTGGGGAAGCTGCACCCCGTCAACGGGCACGATTCGGATCAGTGACAGGCTGCAGCACGTGCCGGGCTACGTCCTCGACGCGGTGATCGTGCACGAGCTGACGCACACCTTCATCCCGGGGCACGGCCCGAAGTTCTGGGAGTGGGCAGACAAAGCGCCCCTCGCGGAACGCGCGAAGGGCTACCTTGAGGCCTACCAGCGGTTCGGCGGGGAAGGCTAGTCCTCGTCGTTCTTGCGCAGCTCCTCTTCCAGGCGCGCGAGCTCTTCGTCGAAGTTGTCGTCGGAGGAATCGTCCAGCAGGGTGTCGATGAACGCCGCCGGGTTGGCCAGGTGCTCAGGGGCCGGCAGGAAGTCCGGGTGGTCCCAAATCTGGTCGCGGCGGACCTGACCCACGGCGGTTTCGACGCGGCGCCACAGCTCAGCGGCCTCGCGGACCTTCGGGGCGCCCAGCTCGATGCCGACGACGTTCGCGAACGCGCGCTCGGCGGAGCCACCCGTTGCGCGGCGACGGTTCCACGCCTCGGCGAGCTGCGGCGTCGACGGGATACGGTCTGCCAGGGAAGCGTCGGTGACGACGTCGACCCAGCCCTCGACGAGCGCGAGCAGCGTCTCCAGGCGGGCGGTTGCGGACGCGTTGCGGGAGGTCACACGCGGGGAGAGGTCCGCGCCCTCAAGCTGCTGCAGCGCCTCCTGGATGGCCTGCGGGTCGCCGCTTTCCAGGTTCAGGCCGCGGGCCATCTCCTCGAGCTGAGAGGTATCGATCTCCAGGCCTGCCGCGTACTCCTCAACGGAGGAGACGAGGCGCTCGACGAGCCACGGCACGTGCTTGAACAGGCGCTGGCGGGCTGCTTCGCGGGCCACGATGTAGACCAGGACCTCCTGGCCGGGGATCTCGAGACCCTTGGCGGCGGCGGTGACGTTCTTCGGCAAGATGGCTGTCACGCCTGCGGGGGCGACGGGCAGGCCGAAGTCGGAGCCGGTCAGGGCTTGCTCGGCAAGATCACCGAGGGCGTGGCCGAGCTTGACGCCGAAGTTCATGGCGTTCATCTGTTCCATCATGCCGACCATCGGGCCCATCATCTCGCGGGCCTCGGCGGGCATGGTGTCTCGCTGTGCGCGGTTCATCTGCTCCGCAACGGGGTTGACCAGGCGCTTCCACATCGGCATGGTCTCAACCAGCCAGTCGTCCGCATTCCACGTGCGCGGCTGGGCGTTCGCGGAAGGAAGCGTAGTGGCGTCGTCAAGCCAAAGGTCGGCGAGGCGTACAGACTCCTCAACCGCGGTGCGATCCCCCGCGGAGACCGCAGCCTTGTCGCCGACGTGCTGGCGTGCCATGCGCAGCGCCATTTCGAAGTTCACGGATTCGCCCTCTGTGCGGGCGTTCATCGTCGAGCCCATGCCGGAGAGCATCTGCCCGAACTGGTTCAAAATATCGCCCAAGCCACCTTGGCCACCGCCAACGTTGCCCCCGAACCCGAACGCGGCGAACGGGTTGTTCTGCTGGTTGCGACGCTCGTCGTCACCGTTGTCACCGTCGTTGTCGTTGTTGGGGAAGGTAAATCCGAATCCATTACTCATAGGCACCACCCTACAGTCGTGTGCGCAGGTTGTGTCGGCTGCAAGCGGGAAAATCGCAACGCTGTGGGCGAACATCTAAGATCTGTGGGCGTGATGAACGCCGAGCAAGAACAAGCACAGGCACAGCCGCGCAGCCGCCGCCTCGCCACGATTGTGTGGGGTGCCATTCCGCTAGCGGTGCTGGCCGCGGCGCTGAGCCTCGACCATATTCCTGGCACCGATATCTCCCTGGCCGTGCCGTACGCGGCGCAGGGGCCGGGGCCGACGTTTAACACGCTCGGCGATGTTGAGGGCGTGCCCGTCGTTGAGATCGAGGGCGCGGACTCCGACGAAACGGAGGGCAACCTCAACATGACCACGGTGTCCGTGCGTACCAATATGACGCTGGTGCAGGCGCTGACCCGCTGGATCACCACGGATGACACGATTGTGCCGCTGGAGCAGATCATGCCTCCGAATACGAACCGGGAGGAGATGAAGCAGCGCAACCAGGAGGCATTCGTTGCTTCGGAGTCGGCGGCGACGATCGCCGCGATGAACTACCTCGGCCGCCCGACGACAGTGGTGGTTCACGAGGTGATGGAGGGCAGCGCCGCGAACGGTGCGCTGCAGGCGGCAGACATCATCACGAAGGTCGGGGGGAAGGACGTCTCACAGCCGCGGGAGGTGCAGCAGATCGTGCGCGAGCACGCCCCCGGCGACCGGCTCAGCGTCGACGTGTTGCGTGACGGCACGCCGCACACGGAGGAGATCACCCTCGGCGCGAATCCGGAGGATGCGAAGGTGCCCATGTTGGGGATCTTGATGACGTCCGCTCCGGCCGACGGCGTGCAGGTGACCTACAACCTTAACGATGTGGGCGGGCCGAGTGCCGGGATGATGTTCTCGCTGGCGGTGATCGATAAGCTTTCGCCGGGTCTGCTCAACGGCGGGAAGTTCGTGGCCGGCACCGGCACGATTGATGAGTCGGGGGAGGTCGGCCCGATCGGCGGCATCTCCCACAAGATCGCAGGTGCCCGCGACGCAGGCGCGGAGCTTTTCCTCGCGCCCGAGGGCAACTGCGCGGAAGTCATGCGCACGGACAGCGGGGAGATGCAGGTCGCGGCAGTCAAAACGCTTGATGACGCCGTGAAGGCCATGGACGCGTTCGCCCACGGCCAGCCGGTGCGCAGCTGCAGCTAGGACTCAGACTCGGTGGAGGTGGTTGCCTCCGCAGGGGTGGTGGCGCCCTCCGGGCGCTTCGCCAGCCCGAGCTTGTAGATGTGTTCGCGCGGGCCTTCGCGGTCCATGGTGAGCAGCTGCTTCATAATCTGGCCCTTGTCATTATCAATGACGGTCACCACGGCGGAGGACCCAACCGTGGACCAGCCGACCACGAAACGGCCGGTGTCCTCCACGACCTCGCTCGAGCGCAGCTCGGTGAGCACCTGCGTACTCGTGGTGGCGACGGACTCGGACTCCATGAACTGGAACTGGCCCATCTCGGAGCTGCTGCAATCGAACGCGTCCGGGAGGCCGGTCGGGGTGCAGCTGTCTAGCTTTTCGAAGAACTCGGGCGGAGCGAGCGTCGAGAACTGCTTGGCGACCTCAGCAACGCCGTTATCGTCTTTCTTCGCAGTGCTCGTAGTGCTTGTTGACGTCCCCTCCGTCGTAGCCTCCGCGGACTCAGCCTCAGACTCCGACGGCGAAGGCGACTCCGTGGTCTCAGCGGAGGTGGTCGGCGCCTCCGTCGTGGTCGGTTCCTCCGATGGCTCGTCCTTGCCACCGCACGCGGTGGCTACCACCAGCGCCATCGCCAGCACCGCTGGCGTACCGACGCGCCGACGCCAAACGCTCGAAAATGTAGCCACGTTGTGCTCCTTTAACCTCTTAGGACAGCTCATCAGGGTCTTGTTCCAAACCGTAGCGTAACGCAGCAATAACATTCGGCGCCACGTTAGGCCCACCGCGAAGCTCAATATCATCCTGGGCGAACAGGCCGCGCTCCTCCAGCTCCTCCTCGGTTAGGCGCATCTGCAGCAGCGTCTGCTCGATGCCCTCCTCGCGCAACACACCGGAGAAGAGGCGCGCCGGGCGCGGCGAGGGGTCGTCGCTGCTGGTGTCCCGGAACATGATCTCCTGTGCCAGCACGGCTCCCTCCACCGCGTGTGGCCAGGCGATACGTGCCACGTACTCCGCCAGCTCCTCGGAGCCGGGGCGGATGTTGTCCGGCAGGTTGTCCTGCACGACGAGGGTCAGGGGCGAAGAGGCGTCGTCAACCTCGAGTTGCTCGAGCTCGTCCACAAGCAGGGAGGAGGGCACGAGTGCGAAGAGCGTTGGCCCTTGGTCCCAGCCTTCCGCGTGCACGAACTCGACGGCTTCGGACATGGCCTTATTTAATGCTTGTTGGTTGAGCACGGGAACCCTTCTGTCAGTTCAGGCGTTACACTTTTTAAGGTAGAACCTTAATACGCGTACTAAGACTATTTCGAAGGAGCAGGATTTGGCCACCCGCCTCAGCCAACCACAGCCCCACGCGAAGAAACAGAACTCCGGACTTGCCATCACCATTGGTGTCCTCGGTGTATTGCTGTTTTGCATCCCGATCCTGATCGGTCTCTACACCGATTTTCTTTGGTTCGGGGAGCTTGATTTCCGTGGGGTCTTCAACCGCGTCATCGTGGCGCGAGTGGTGTTGTTTGTTATTTTTGCCGCCGTTGGCGCGCTGATCACCTACCTCGCCGCGTGGCTTGCGTGGCGCGGCCGCACAAAAGAAGCCTTGAGCTTTGAAGCCGTTGTCGGCGACACGCGGACCCAGGTCAACTTGCAGCAGGGCGTTCGCACGCTCTTGGTGTGGGTTCCGGTGGTGATCGCGGTCTTCTCCGGCCTGGCAGGGCAGCGCCTGTGGCGCACGTTCATGCTGTGGTTCAACGGGGAATCCTTCGGCGTGGATGATCCGCAGTTTGGCAAGGACCTCGGGTTCTACGCCTTCGCACTGCCGGGTATCACCGCGATTATCGACGGCCTCTCGCTCCTGCTGCTCGTCGCCTTCATCGTTGGCGCGGTGGGCCACTACTTGCTGGGCGGCATCCGCATCGGCAATAAGGTCAGCGGGGTGCCGGGCCACATTTCGACGTCCGCTCGCGTGCAGCTTGCCGTGACCGCGGGCCTGTGGATGGTGCTCAAGGCAGTTAGCTACTGGCTGGAGCGCTACACCCTGCTGTACTCCCAGAACGACATCTTCACCGGTGCGTCCTACACCACGGTCAACGCGTCGCTGCCGGCCAAGGTGATCCTGACGGTCATCGCGGTGCTCGTCGCAGCGGCGTTCTTCGCGTCCGTTGTATATAAGGACTTCCGCGTTCCTGTGCTGGCCGCGGTGCTGATGCTTGTGTCCTCGCTCGTAGTCGGCGGTGTGTGGCCGGCGCTGCTGGAGCAGTTCTCGGTCAAGCCGAACCGCCAGTCGAAGGAAGCCGAGTACATCGCCCGCAATATTGAGGCCACCCGCTACGCGTTCGGCTTGACCGACGAGCAGGTGAAATACCAGGACAACTGGGGCGCGGAAAAGGTCTCCAACGATAAGGTTGCGGACGACGCTGCCACGATCAGCAACATTCGCCTGCTGGACCCGGAGATCATTTCACCGACCTTTACCCAGAACCAGCAGCTGCGTAACTTCTACGGCTTCCCCGACCAGCTGGCGATGGACCGCTACGAGGTTGACGGCAAGATGCGCGACTTCGTCGTCGCGGCCCGCGAGATGGACCCGAACGCGCTGCGCGAAAACCAGCGTGACTGGATCAACCGCCACACCGTGTACACCCACGGCAACGGCTTCATTGCAGCGCAGGCGAACCGTGTTGACGAGGCCGCGCAGGACGCCGGCTCCACCCGTGGTGGCCTGCCGATCTTCACCGTCTCGGACTTGCAGTCCAACGCGATTGCTGCTGAGAAGGACCAGGCGGACGAGCTGGGGATCCAGGTCGACGAGCCCCGCGTCTACTACGGCCCGGTGATCGCTTCCGCGAACGACGGCCTGGACTACGCCATCGTCGGTGATAACGGTCAGGGCCCCGTCGAGTACGACACTGACAGCTCCACCTACACCTACCAGGGCGAAGGTGGCGTCAACATCGGCAACTGGGTCAACCGCATCGCGTACTCCGCGAAGTACCAGGAGCTGAAGTTCCTGCTGTCCGACCGCGTTGGTTCCGAGTCCAAGATTCTCTACGACCGCGACCCACGCGAGCGCGTTGAGAAGGTCGCGCCGTGGCTGACCACGGACTCCAAGACCTACCCGGCCGTGATCGACGGCAAGATCAAGTGGATCGTGGACGGCTACACCACGCTGTCCCAGCTGCCGTACGCAACGCGTGAATCCCTGACGGATACGACGCAGGATGCGCTGAACCCGGACGGGACCACGCAGCGCCTGCTGAATAACAACGTCGGCTACATCCGCAACTCCGTCAAGGCCACCGTTGATGCCTACGACGGCACGGTGGACCTCTACGCGTTCGACGAGAACGACCCGGTGCTCAAGGCGTGGATGGGCGCGTTCCCAGACACCGTGCGCCCGGCAAGCGACATCTCCGATTCGTTGCGTGACCACCTGCGCTACCCAGAGGACCTGTTCAAGGTTCAGCGCGAACTGCTGGCTCGCTACCACGTGAACGACCCAGGCGTGTTCTTCAACAACGACGCCTTCTGGTCCGTGCCGAACGACCCGACCGCGCCGGAAGGCCGCAAGGAGCTGAACCAGCCTCCGTACTACGTTGTCGCCGGCGACCCGGAGACCAATAAGCCTTCCTTCCAGCTGATTACGCCGTTCCGTGGCCTGAACCGTGAGTTTCTGTCCGCGCACATGTCTGTGTCCTCCGACCCGGAGAACTACGGCCAGATCACCGTCCGCGTGTTGCCAACCAACACGCAGACCCAGGGGCCGAAGCAGGCGCAGGACGCCCTGATGTCCTCCGACCAGGTGGCGCGTGACCGCACCCTGTGGAAGGGCACCAACGACCTGAAGAACGGTAACCTGCTCACCCTGCCGGTTGGCGGGGGAGAGATTCTCTACGTGGAGCCGATTTACTCGCAGCGCAAGGACCAGGCGTCCGCCTTCCCGAAGCTGCTGCGCGTGCTCGTGTTCTACCGCGGCCAGGTTGGCTACGCGCCGACGATCTCCCAGGCGCTGAAGCAGGTTGGCATTCACTCTGAGGCCGCCCAAGACATCGACATCGTCGACGATAAGGGCAACACGAAGCCTGCCAAGGAAGCACCAGCCGATGGCGAGA
Organism: Corynebacterium sp. UMB8791; assembly: GCF_054166365.1. Classification (NCBI taxonomy): domain Bacteria; kingdom Bacillati; phylum Actinomycetota; class Actinomycetes; order Mycobacteriales; family Corynebacteriaceae; genus Corynebacterium; species Corynebacterium sp. UMB8791. The sequence continues at coordinate 62,544 of NZ_JBSZCG010000103.1, forward strand.
AGGCCGAGACCCCAGCACCAGCAGTTGCCGGTAACAAGGACGAGGCCCTGAACAACATCAACGACGCGCTGCGCAACCTGGAAGGCGCACGCAACGGCTCCTTCGAGGAGTACGGCAAGGCGCTCGATGAGCTCGACCGTGCGGTGAAGGAATACCAGAGCATGTAGCCCTTCCCGTGTGAACACCTGAATCCCCTGCGAATCCGTGAGGTGCGCAGGGGATTTGGTGTTTTTAAGGGTCGTGCGTATAGTTATCACTCGTTGCCCGTTAAGGCAGCAGGTGAAAATTCAACATCACCCGACGCGGGGTGGAGCAGCTCGGTAGCTCGCTGGGCTCATAACCCAGAGGTCGTAGGTTCGAATCCTGCCCCCGCTACTAAGATAAGGCCCCTACCAGTGCAAATGCTGGTAGGGGCCTTCTTCATTTTGTGAGCGGATCACCTTTTGGTGCACTAGCTGGTGTACTAGGGTCAAAATCCTGCACCAAACGGAACTGCGACGCTCCAACGAAGCGGCGCAGGTTTTCGGGGCATTGCTTAGTGATTGCGAGGTCGGCGGCAACGAAGGAACGCCACGGGAGCCGGCAGTTCGGGGGGTCTGCCTATCTCGGGGGTGAGACTGCTCAACCGTGGCGTTCGGGAGAAAGCTTATTGAGGGCGGCAAGTCCGTCAGCGCAGTAGCCAGGACACTCAACGTCTCGCGGCCGACGATCTATCGCGCTCTCAAGCGCATCGAAGCCGACGCTTAGGCACAGGCTGCGTCGCTAGCGCTCGCACCCGGCGAGAAGGCATCAGGCTGCGCTAGCGACGCTCGGCACACATGAGTGCTGCACTGCTGGGATACGCCTGCGATCGGCAGAGCCGGGCCGAATACGGGATTGACCACATACACCCCGTATTCGTGCAAAGGAGCACTGCCATGTCCACCCATTCTCACACGCTTGCATCCCACGGCGAGATTCTCGCGAACCTCCCCGGCATCCTCGGGTTTTACCCGAACAACTCGCTGATCCTCGCATTCTTCGTCGACGACGAGGGCGTCGACACCGTCCGCCTCGGCCCGGTCGCGCGGTTCGACCTGGACGAAGCTGTTGCAAAGCTCACCGAGAGCCGCGAGCGGTTCGCAGCGTGGGTCCACCACCTCGAACTCGACGCTGTTATCGCGTACATGATCAGCGATGACATTGCGCAGCCGGTCTTCGAGGAGACGGCAACGTATCTCACCAGCGGGGCAGTGCACCTACCGCCGCTGCTCGGGGTGGTGCAGGTGCCTGAGATCGTCACCGGGGCTGCGTGGTGGTCCGTGTATCAGCATCCGCTCATCGACGAGCCGCGCCACGGCGTTGTCGGCGAGGTCGCCGCATCGGCGGCGCTGCGGCAGATGCTAGAGCACACCGGCGAGCTGCCGGAGCCGAGCAAAGACGACATCGAGGCACGGTTGAACAGCACCGATCACGGCATCGACGCTGCCGAGCACGCCGACATCATCGAAGACGCGCTGGCGTATATCCCGCCCATGTTCTCCGACGTGCTGCAGCGTGAGTACGAGCAGGCGGCGGCAGGGATGACCCAGCCGAGCACTCGCGCTGTTCGATCCGCGCTGAAATGCTTCACCACGCCGCGCTTGCGAGACACGCTGCTTGCAGCGCTGCTCGATGACCCGCAGGCGGGCCTTGCGTTTATAGAGAAGGTTATGCGTGCCGTCCCGACCAGCTGGCCAGGGATGCGCTCGCAGCTCACGGCCACTGTTGCCGTGCTCGCGCACGCCACAGGCCAGCCGGGGCTGGCTGGCGTGGCTGCGCAGCGAGCCACCGAGATCGGGCCAGACGAGAACTTCCCGTCTCTGGTGGCCAAGCTGACCGACATCGGCCAAGGCGAGCGGATGGTTGAACTCGTTCGCGAGGGCGCTGAGAAGACCCGAACGATCTTGTTCGCCGAGTAATCCCACACACCCCGTTGCAGCGATGCAACGGGGTTTCTATTTCTCGTCGGCCGTGGCTTGCGACGACAGACACCTCAACGAGGCAAGGGAGCGACCCCTAGACAGCAGAGCTGTCTCCAACAGACGGATTGACCACCAATCCGAACAAGGAGGCACCTGATGCGCGACTTCATCCACACCGACCTGGAACTGCTCTACCAGCTCGCCGACGGCATCGACGGCGAGGACGCCGATCCGGGCGCAACACAAGAACTGCGCGACCTAGAGGCGGCAGGCACACCGCTGCCCTGGGCAGTGCTGTAGCGACAGCGCAACCACCCCGCAGCAGCAAAGCCGCTGCTTAAGTACCCAAATTGCACGGCAAATCACACCCACTCATATAAGGAGAAATCACAATGTCCAACCCGTTTAACAATGGCACCATCGTTGGCAACGCAGCACGCGAGCCGAAGATCTTTGAGCACGCAAACGGCGGTGCGACGGTGAAGCTCAACGTCTAGGCACGTAATACGTTCAAGAACAAGTCCACAGGCAAGGTGGAATCAGAGATTGTCGAACTCACTGGCTACGTGGCTGACGCCAAGAACCTCGGCGTCTTCGGATGCATCGGCGCTGGTGATCGCGTTGCAGTGAGCTACTCGCTGAAGACTGACAACTACACCGATAAGGACGGCAACAAGCACTATCCGCTGGTAGCGCGCATCGACACTGTGCAGCTGATCGACTCCAAGAAGGAGTCTGAGGCACGAGCAGCACGCCGCGAGAACAGCGCAGATAACGCTGCTGCTAATGACTCTGAAGAAGTGCCGTTCTAGTTGCAACAACACCCCGCAGGGAAACCTGCGGGGTTATTTTTTCAGCACAGACCACGCATAACGCCGTCGCCGTCCAGTACGGGAGCGCTGATACTCCTGCTCCAGACGCTCTGTCTCTACACAGTGCATTACATGAGCCATTACATGCGCTGTTTTACTGCACTGTGTACTAGCCATTCCATTACGCACTACGCTGGCGCACTTCAAGTTCATTGAAATCTTCTCAGACATTAGTGGTTCTCCTTCAAGTGAAGAATGCTTTAACTGGCCCCACCTTACCGGCATTCCTCTCAAACTTGGCCTCTGTTCGCTATGAGCGTTGGGGCACAGCGCCTAAGGCGCATACGGAAGCTGGGTTAACATTTACTCATGTCTGTTTCTGAGCTGTCCACCAGTACCCAGAACTATTTGAAAGCTATCTGGGGGCTAAAGGAATGGTCATCCGAGCCCGTTACCGCCACACTTATAGCGAAACAGCTGGGACTCAAGCTCTCCTCGGTCTCCGATGCAGTGCGCAAAATGTCGAAGCAAGGGCTCGTGTCACACACGCCCTATGGCTCTGTGGAGTTAACCGAACTTGGCAGGCAGTACGCATTGGTCATGGTGCGCCGCCACCGATTGCTTGAGTCTTTTTTGGTTCAAGCATTGGATTATACGTGGGACGAGGTCCATGATGAAGCCGAAAATCTTGAACACGCGGTGTCTGACATGCTCATAGAGCGCGTGGATAAGTTCCTCAATTACCCCACTAGGGATCCACACGGCGACCCTATCCCTACGGTTGATGGACAGGTCACTATCCCCAGTGCGCACCGTCTCACCGACAGCGGCGCACAACCGCAGGTGACCGTGGAACGCATTTCTGATTCCGACCCACAACTGCTGGCCTTCCTCAAAGAGCAAGGCATCGTCATTGGGGCTGTTCTTACCACGCGCGAAGGAACGCCCTTTTCAGAATCGCTCGAAGTACAGGTAGCCGACAGTACTCAGTGGGTAGTACTTGGGCGCCCAGCTACGGACGCAGTGTTTGTAGCACACCACAGCCTGTAGTCTTTCCCTTTCTCATTAATCCTGTCCCTACCTGCCCTTTTAAAAACTACGGTGCGGCGTAGTTTGCAACTACGGTAGTACGTAGTTAATCTTTTCGATCATCACCTATCCCACTTATGGCTAAGGCCAGGATGAGAAGGATTGTCATGTCAGACTCACCAGATTTGGTGTACTTTTCTAGCGTTTCTGAAAACACAAAAAGATTCGTCGAACGCTTAGATAGACCCGCAGTGCGCATTCCACTGCGGCCCAAGAAAACCGGAATGATCCAGGTTTCACACCCGTACGTACTCATCGTTCCAACCTACGGCGGTGGCTCGCTCAAACGCGCAGTCCCCAAACAGGTCATCGACTTCCTCAATGACCCAATCAACCGTTCCTTTATCCGGGGCGTGATTACCTCAGGCAATACCAACTTCGGAAGCGCTTACTGCGTCGCCGGCCGCATCATTTCCGCTAAGTGCCACGTTCCAGAGCTGTATCACTTCGAGCTACTCGGCACGCAGAAGGACGTTGCCGCTGTAAAGCAGGGCCTTCACAAGTTTTGGGAGCAGCAAAGCAACTAACAATTACACCCCATTGATTTCCCACAAAATGAAGACCACATCCGCAACACACAGATTGGAAACCACAATGCCGCCACTTAAGGCCACCCCCACACAGCCCATTGGTTCTACGCCCCGCACCGCTTCAGCAGACGATGCCGGCGGTGTCGGTAAGCGCAAGAGCTACCATGCACTCAACGCGCAGCTGAACCTATTCGACGATTCGGGAAGAATCCAGTTCGACAAGGACATTGAGGCAACACAAGACTTTTTAGCGCACCATGTCACTCCCCGCATGCATCAGTTTGAATCCACCAAGCAGCGCTTGGAGTGGTTGGTTGATAACGAATACTACGAGCGGGAATTCCTTGAGCTTTATGATGACGATTTTCTGTGCACTATGTACGACAGAGCCCACCGAGCCAAGCATCAGTTCCGCACTTTCCTCGGCGCATTTAAGTTCTTTACTTCATACGCACTGAAAACCTTTGATGGCTCGCGATTTCTGGAAGGCTACGAAGAACGCGTCGCCACCACAGCTTTGTACCTTGCACAGGGCGATGAAGAGCTTGCGGAGAAGCTGGTGGATGACATCATGACCGGACGCTTCCAGCCCGCCACCCCTACTTTTCTCAACGCAGGAAAAGCCCAGCGTGGCGAAATGGTCTCCTGCTTCCTCCTTCGCATCGAAGACAATTTGGAAAGCATTGGCCGCAGCGTGAACTCTGCACTGCAGCTTTCAAAACGCGGCGGTGGTGTGGCCTTGTTACTGAGCAATCTGCGCGAATCCGGAGCCCCAATCAAAAAGATTGAGAACCAAGCTTCCGGCGTAGTCCCAGTCATGAAAATTCTGGAAGATAGCTTCAGCTATGCCAACCAATTGGGCGCTCGACAGGGCGCTGGAGCCGTCTACCTACATGCGCACCATCCAGATATTCTTCGTTTCCTGGATACCAAGCGGGAAAATGCCGATGAGAAAGTCCGCATTAAGACTCTTTCGCTGGGAGTTGTTATTCCAGATATAACCTTCCAGCTGGCCAAAGAGAACAAGGATATGCATCTTTTTAGCCCGTATGACATCGCTCGCGAGTACGGCGTAGCCATGTCTGACATGTCTATCACCGAGTATTACGACGAGCTGGTTTCCAATCCGCGAATTTCTCATACGACTATCAAGGCCCGCGAGTTTTTCACCACGCTGGCTGAGCTTCAGTTTGAATCTGGATACCCCTACATACTCTTTGAGGATACGGTCAACCGCGCTAATCCCCTCAAAGGACATATCAATATGTCCAATCTGTGTAGTGAGATCCTCCAGGTCAACACGCCATCCACCTACGGCGCCTCAGGTAACTACACCACCGTTGGCCAGGACATTTCCTGCAATCTAGGGTCGCTCAACATCGCTAAAGCTTTTGAATCACCGGACTTTGGGGAAACTGTTGAAACCGCGGTGCGCGCTCTCACGAAGGTCTCAGACCTAACAAATATCGAAGCTGTTCCTTCCATCGCTCACGGTAATGCATCCATGCATGCCATCGGGTTGGGCCAAATGAATCTCCACGGTTTCCTGGCTTCCAAGCGTATTCCTTATGGCTGCGCCGAAGCACTGGACTTTACAAATATCTATTTCCTGACCGTGACCTATCATGCGCTCCGTGCATCCCATGCGCTAGCGGTTGAGAAAGGTCAACGATTCACTGGCTTTGAAGAATCCACCTATGCCACTGGCGTCTACTTCGACAAGTACATCGACCAAGACTGGGCGCCGGCCACTGACCACGTAAAACAGCTATTCCATGAGGCTGGCGTGCAGATTCCTCAACGCGAGGATTGGCTACGGCTCAAGAACCAAGTGATGCAAGACGGCATCTACAACGCCTACTTGCAGGCAGTTCCACCCACTGGATCAATTTCCTACATCAATGACTCCACCGCGTCCATACACCCGATTGCCTCCAAGATTGAAATACGCAAGGAAGGCCGCTTGGGGCGCGTGTACTACCCCGCACCGGAAATGACCAACGACAACTTGGAGTATTTCGATGACTCCTACACCGTGGGGTACAAAAAAATCATCGACACCTACGCTATGGCCACCCAACACGTGGACCAAGGGCTTTCCCTGACTTTGTTCTTCACCGCTGACACCACTACGCGGGACATCAACAAGGCACAAATCTATGCCTGGAAAGCCGGAATCAAGACCTTGTACTACATCCGTTTACGCCAACCTGCACTCCAGGGAACCGAGGTCGAAGGCTGCGTTTCCTGTGCTCTGTAGGAACACGGTCCTTCCTTCATTCACAACCATCCATCAAGAAAGAAAGAAGCTATGTCTTCAACATCAAACACTGCTGAGCTAACCAGCATCTCAGTTACGCCGCCAAGTTACCGGCATGACCCTTCAGCCCGCATCCGCGCCATCAATTGGAATCGGGTGAGCGATGAGAAGGATCTTGAAGTGTGGAACCGCCTCACCGCCAACTTTTGGTTGCCAGAAAAGGTTCCACTTTCAAACGATCTCCCGGCGTGGCAGAGGATGACACCGGAGGAACGCAACCTCACCATGCGGGTGTTCACGGGACTCACCACCCTGGACACCGTCCAGGCCACTGTGGGCGAAATCTGTCAGATCCAAGATGCCCGCACCGAGCACGAGGAGGCCGTGTATACCAACATCGCCTTCATGCAATCAGTCCATGCCCGTTCTTACTCTTCAGTGTTTTCTACTTTGAGCAGTACGAAAGAAATTGATGAGGCATACCGCTGGGCGGTGAATAATGACCTTCTCCAGGCACGCGCCAAAAAAGTGCTCACTCATTATTTTGGACCCGATCCACTCAAGCGCAAAGTGTCATCGACGCTGCTTTCCTCGCTGCTTCTCTACGCGGGTTTCTATCTTCCCCTGCATTTTTCCGTCCACGCCACCCTGACAAATACGGCAGACATGATTCGCCTCATTCTGCGTGACAAGGCAGTGCACGGTTACTACTCAGGCTACAAGTACCAGCGCGGACTGGAAACGTCTGCTCCACAACGGCAACAGGAGATGCATGATTTCACTATTTCCTTGCTCGAAGAGCTTTATGCCCTAGAGCTGGATTATTCCGGCGAGCTATATGAGCCGTTGGGGCTCATGGATGATGTAGCTGTATTCGTTCGCTATAACGCCAATAAGGCGCTCATGAATTTGGGCTACCCGGACTACTTCCCACCTGAAGAAACGGAAGTGAACCCGGAAATCCTCGCTGCCCTAGCACCAGGAGCAGATGAAAACCATGACTTCTTCTCCGGCTCCGGTTCCTCCTATGTCATTGGCACCGCTGAAGAAACGAGTGATGATGACTGGGATTTCTAAACCGTTTCCACGACCAGACCAAGGAAGCTGGCTTGAGACCATCGCGCTGTTTGAAGCCATCCGCGAAGGAAACCAACCAGCAGCCATGCGGCTTTTGGATACGTCCGCCGCACGGGAGGCCGTCCTCGGGGGACTGTTAGGACTCATCGAACTGTACTTCCGCCATGAAGAAGACAAAGTGGATAACTTTCTTACTGCCGCCCACGCCGCCGGGCCACCGCCTGCCTTTGGCTGCAAACCTTTTCTCCCTTGATCGCACGTACCTACGCCCAACTAAGAAGAAAGGACTTCCTATGACCACCCCACGCATTAGTGTTATCGTCGGCAGCCTGCGCCGCGGCTCATTTGCGCGCAAGATTGCACACGAAGTGCTCACAATGATCCCTGAAAACTACCAGGCAGACATCGTTGAAATCCGTGACTTGCCGCTCTATGACTTCGACTACGATGACCCCTCGGTCACGGACAAGCCCATTCCAGCTGAGTACACCACTTTCCGCGACACCATCAAGAACTCGAGCGGCGTCCTCTTTGTTACCCCGGAAAATAACCGTACTATCCCTGCCTGTCTCAAGAATGCAGTGGACATCGGTTCCAAGCCCAACTCGGATGTGGCTTGGAAGAACCTTCCCGCAGGTATCATCAGTCACTCTGTAGGCCGCATGGGCGGCTACAGTTCACAGAAGAACCTCCGGCTCGCCCTGTCCTACTTCGATATGCCGCTTCCTGGTCAGCCCGAGGTATTCCTTGGCCAATCCCCCACCCTCTTCGAAGACTCCGGCCATCTCAATGAAGGCACCGCAGGCTTTGTCAAAGACTACGTTATACGCTTCCTGCAGTTGGTCGACATGACATTAACAGCCAAGCACAGCTAGCGACGGCGACTAACCCTAGCCACCGCCCTCTACGAAGTACTTGAAGGCTTCTAAAGGGCCTTCTCAAAGACACAAACCCCGGATCACACTCATCCTTGAGTTACCTGAATCTGAACCCAGGACGCTTCAAAAAACACCGCTCTAATTCTTCGATTTTCGCTGAATTAGAGCGGTTTTAGCGCTGTCGCTGGACACTGACCCTGGCGACATCCTGTTAGGCCGCTACAGGGCCATACAGGGCAGGGGAGACCCCCATCTACGGCTTGCCGCCGTCGGGGGACTCCTTGTCACCGTCGTGGTCGCGCTGTTGCTCCTGCTGGCGGCGCTTAGCGATGCGTTCCAGCGCGCGACGCAGTACTGCAGCGCTTTCCTCCTGAGTACGGTCGATGACGATCTCGCGGTACCGTTGCTTCATCTCTGGGTTGCTGTCAATCTCGACCCGCAAAAAGTCCTGATCAACATGCGAAATCTCCTGCAACGACTGCGTTGCTTCCTCGATGATGATCTTCGCTTCCTGCTCTGCTTCCTCGCGCGTTACTGCAGCGTCACGTGTGGCCTCATCATGTTCTTCACTGCCGAATTCTTCGGCAAGGTCAAGCAGCTCATCTGCCTGAGCTTCAGCGAGACCCAGCGTCTGCTCAGCTTCTTTGCGTGCGTCACTGCGGATCTGCTCGGCTTCTTGCTCGGCCTTTTCGCGTGCTTCGCTGCGGAGCTGTTCAGCTTCCTGCTCTACACGCTTGAGCTTGGCTTCGGCGGCGCTCTCAACCTCCTTGGCACGGTCCAGCAACTCTTCCGCCCGTGCCTCGGCAAGACCCAACTCCTGTTCAGCATCCTTCTGTGCATCATCACGAATCTTTTCGGCGTCCTGCTCGGCCTTCTCGCGTGCTTCTTTGAGTACGCGCTCGGCAACCTCGCGAGCCTGCTGTTCAGCATTTTCCTGCACACGCTGGGCTTCTTCACGGGCCTGCTGCGCCCGTTCGAGTTCTTCTGCAGCTTGCTTGCGGTCTTTCGCTGCAGCATCGACATCTCGCTGTACGGAGCTGTGCTTCCGTTCCACCTCGTCCTCACGGTTCGCAAGGTCGCGCTCCCGGTCCTGCTGTTCGACGTAACGGTCAAGATTCAGCGACTCATTGTGACGTTCAGACACATCTAGCTCTACCGGGTAACCCAACGCGTACATGTGCTCTCGAAGTCCACGCTGCGCGTCGATGAACTTCTGGTTCCCGGAGATTTGTTTGCCCTTCTTCGGGCCAGATATGTACCGCACCGACTCATCAGTGTTGTACGCGATGCCGGGCCGGCAGCGGAGCTTGTCGGGATCAGCCCCCTCTTCGGAGGGGGCTTTTCCTGTTTCCGGCTTAAGGGACATTTTGTGCGTAAACACGGCGTGTCGCGATAAGGGACATTTTGTGTGTGTGTTCAGCTCCGTCCGGCCCACCTTTTTCTCACTCCTAAGCCGGGATTCCACTGATGATCAATGCCGGTATCGAATTCTTTCGGCCCGTCGACCTCTTCCGGTCGACCTCTTCCCGTCGACCTCTTCCGGTCGACCTACTCCGGTTTACCAACGCAGGTCAGCGCAAAATCGGCCAAATAGCACGAAATGGGCCCAAAATGCCGTGACCTGCATTGGTCGACGCTAGGAGGTCGACCGGAACACCCGCTAACTCGATGCGGCCAGAATTGTGCACGTCAAGGGCTTTGCTCGTCCCCTGGCTATTTGCGACCGCCCAATGCACAGGCGGCTGGTTCTAGTTCCTTAGAGTCCTTGATCTCGCTGGGGTTCCTGTGCTGCCCGCAGACTCCATACCACACACCAGACGTCATTCGGTGTTGATTTCTCAAAACGGGCAAATGGAACTGTTTTGAAAACCATATCTGGTTGTTGGCCGAGGCCATCCCGGGAAACCAGATAGACATCTACATACAAAATGTCCCTTACGCCCACATTCGATCTTCGAGCAATAGCGTTGGGAACCGAGACGCGGTCTCCAGCGTCTAAATATAGACAAGCATTCGCAGATGGAGTATCGCCATGATGAAAACAACCACGATTAATGAAGACATTGAGTCAATGAGCAGGGCGCATAACGGACTGTCGCCTCGTGCATGGAGCCTGATTAAGCACCGAACCAAAGAATTGCTCGTATCACATATCGCCGAGTGCGCGGCAACATGGGGAGGAGATGCCAGCAGGGCGGATGCAAGCGGGTGGCAGGTCTTTGGGATTGACCAAGCAGTGCGGCTTTTGGGGGAGGAAACCCTTGGAGCGCAGTTTCAGCGATTGAATGCGTTGACAGAAGGCCTTTCTAGGTACTTGTTGGCCAAGTATTACCAGGTTCCTGCGGGCGTCTATGACGAAGTGACGGATGAACAGATTGATGCTGTCGACGCTCTCCTGGGCACGGGCGATGTTAGGAGCGTTGTAGGCGAGGTCGTTGAGGAAGCGGTTCGTCGTATCCATGTTGTTGAGGTAAAACATGCGCTTGAACAGTTTGTAGCAGGAGAGTCATGAGCGCACATGCTATTGAACAGACCGTGTATCCCGTGTTGCGCGGGACGTATTGCCTCAATGTTGGATTGGACGCTCGCTCGCGGCGAGGACGCAACCCGTTCCAAGCTTGACCGGTCAAACTGAACCGGTGTGCCAGAACGAGTTGCGGTATCGATAACCCCGCTTAGCTGTCCCAGTCCACCGCCCAGGGATCCTCTTCTTCTTGCTGCTCCATCAGCGCGTTGATCGGCTCCGTCAGGTGTTGGTCGATCACCGTCCAGGCGGCTTCGTTCTGGTCCTGCAGGAAGATTCGTTTCATCTCGTCGCTGCTGTCCGGAAGGCTCTGGATGTCCTCCGCCCATCCCGCTAAGCGTTGTGCTCTCCGAGTCCACGACAATAAATCGACCTGTTGGTTCAGCTGCCGCCAAAGTTCCTCGACTGCCTGTGGGCTGTGGTCCTTGCCCAACGTTTTCAGTGCTTCCTCCACGGTAGTTTTCATCACTGCGTCGTTCAGTTCTGCTGGTGTGATCGCTGGCTTGTGGTAGCGCATCATTCCTGCCAGCTTCGTCGCGTCCCCTCCCGTCGCTTCCAAGGCTTTGATCACGAGCTGTCCTACTTGGTATTGCAGAAATTGAAACATTATTCGGTACAGGGATTGATCCTTGTCCTGTTGAATGCCCGGTGTCGAGCGCAGTACGTCGATCGCTTTGCGCTCCAATTCTGTGTGCTCCTGGTTGAGTTGGGACACCATCTTGTACGCGGTCGGCTCGTTCGCGTTCTCCGGATCGGTTATCTTCAGGTACTCCACGATGAGGAAGATCGAGTCGCTGTCGCGATCGACCATCGGAAGATCCCAATCCGACCCTCCCAGGATGTCCGGCACTGGTCGCTTCGGGTAACCGTGAAACCTGATTTGTGGTGTTGTCATCGTTGCTCCCTTCTACTTTCGGCAATGCTATAAAGGCATGCCGACATGACGGCATGGAGTTATGCTGGCGAGACGGCATGCTGACATTCTGTGTTTGAGTCAGCGCTGGTTAGAGGGTGTCCCGGCGTATTTTCTCTCGCAAAGATTTGCGATTTTTCTTTATATCGTCAGCGGCTGCTTCGGTGAGGATTTCCATCATTGTCGGGAAGTATTCTCTGGCTTGTTCGCTAATACGAATCGTTAATTTCTTCTCACGGTCGGGTGGTTTCATTCCGGTTTCAGCAGCAGTGGTTGATTACCCGTGGTTGCGGAGGGCGCATAGGCGGAGAGCGTCGTGCTACCCGTCGCTGACAACCCCCTCCGAGAGGGAGCAGCCCACACGGTAGGGTGGCCACCATGATTCACTCCACGTCCGAGTCCTCGGCTGCGCACGCTACGGCGCGTGCGGGCCACGATCCCATGATCCGGGTGCGTGATGCGCACCTGCACAACCTGAAACATATCGACGTCGACTTGCCTCGGGATACCCTCGTGGCGGTCACCGGTGTGTCGGGTTCGGGCAAGTCCAGCCTGGCCTTCGGCACTATTCATGGGGAGGCGCAGCGTCGCTACCTGGAGTCTGTTTCGCCGTTCGCGCGTCGTCTGATCGGTGGCGCGGTCAACCCGCGTGTCGGGTCGGTCGCGGGTCTGCCACCGACGGTGGCGTTGCAGCAGTCCACCACCCTGGGTGGGGCACGATCTTCTGTGGGAACGATCTCGAATATGTCGAATAGTATTCGGCTGCTCTTTTCCCGCTCCGGCAGCTACCCGGACGGTATGCGCGAGCGGCTGGAGTACGGCAGGCTCGACTCCGACGCTTTCTCGCCCAACACCACCGCTGGCATGTGCCCAGAGTGCCAGGGCACCGGTACCGTGCACCGGCCGACGGAAGCGTCGATGGTGCCGGATCCCAGCCTGTCCATCTGGGACGGCGCGATCGCAGCGTGGCCGGGGGCGTGGTTAGGGAAGAACTTCCGCGACATCCTGGGAACCCTCGGCTACCCGCTGGACGTCCCGTGGCGGGATATTCCGCAAGAGGACCGCGACTGGATCTTATTTACGGACGAGCAGCCGGTGGTCACCGTCCACCCGGTGCGGGACGAAAATGCGGTGCATCGGTCGTATAAGGGGAAGTGGCGCTCGGTTGCCTCGTACCTCACCGACACGTTGGCGGAGACGGAGTCGGACAAGAACCGTCGTCGGGTGCTTTCCTTCATGCATTCATCGACGTGCCCGACGTGCCAGGGCCGCGGTTTCCAGCCGGATACCTTGCAGGTCACCTACGCCGGCTACGCCATCGATGAGTTCAACGCGTTGGCATTGAAGGACGTGCTGGCTGTGCTGGAGGCGCGCCTGGAGCGCCTGGAGGGCATCGCGAAGCAGGACTGGAACGAGCACGACGAGGCCGAAGAGCTGCTGTTGGATCAGGTGCTGCCCACGGTGCGCGCGGCGATCGAGCTGGGGCTGGGGCACTTAAGCCTCTCCCGCCCGGCACGGAGTTTGTCTGCCGGCGAGCACCAGCGCCTGCGGCTGGCGTCCCAGTTGAACTCGAGCCTATTCGGCACGACATATGTGCTGGATGAGCCCTCGGCGGGCTTGCACGTCGTGGAGCGCAAGGCTGTCTCCGAGTTGCTCCAGCGGTTCATCGACGCTGGTAATTCGGTGCTTCTCGTGGAGCACGACATGTCCCTAGTAGCGGGATGCGATTGGATTGTGGACATCGGCCCCCGCGCAGGGGAGCGTGGCGGGGAGCTGGTGTTCTCCGGCCCGACTAGCCAGTTCCGCGCCAACGCCAAGCAGCTGGGCTCGCCCACGGCGATCGCCCTGAATGCGGACTTCCCCGAGTTGACGGACACCCCGGCCGACACCGGTGCATCCATCAGCCTGCGCGGTGTGCATGCCCGCGCCTTCGACGGCGCCGACGTGGACTTCCCACTGGGAGCACTTACCGCAGTCACGGGCGTATCCGGTTCCGGCAAGTCCACCCTGGTCATTGGGGTGCTGGCGGACGTGGTGTCTCGCTCGGCCAAGCAGGTGGTTGGCGCCGAGGAGGCATCGGATGGGGATGCGGATGGTGAGCTCACGGCGGGTTCAGATCCCTCTGAGGATTTCAGGGTGGACAACGTAGAGGGCGTCGATAAGATTCGCAGGTTGGTGCACATCACCCAGAAGCCGATTGGGCGCACAGTGCGTTCCACCGTGGCCACCTACACGGGGCTGTTCGATCACGTCCGCAAGCTCTTCGCCGCGACCCCCGAGGCCAAGCAGCGAGGTATGTCGGTGTCGGACTTTTCCTATAACACGACGAAGGGCCGCTGCCCGGAGTGCGACGGTGCCGGCAGTATCGAGGTCGAGCTGGTGTTCCTGCCCGGCACGTACACGACCTGCCCGGCCTGCCACGGCAAGCGCTACAAGCCGGAGATCCTTGAGGTGCAGTGGAACGGGCGCAGCATCGCCGACATTTTGGCGCTCACCGTGGACGAGGCGCTGGAGGTATTCGCTGAGGAGCCGAAGATTCTGCGCTCTGTCGAATTCCTGCACGCACTCGGCTTGGGCTACCTGCGGCTGGGGCAGGGGTCCCCGGAACTTTCGGGCGGGGAGGCGCAGCGCATCAAGCTGGCCTCCGAGATGCAGCGCGGCTCCAGCCGCAAGCACAGCCTGTACCTCCTTGACGAGCCGACGACAGGGCTCCACCCTGCGGATGTTGATCTGTTGCTCGCCCAGCTGCGTCGCCTTGTCGACGACGGCGCCACGGTGGTCGTCGTCGAGCACGACCTGCGGGTGGTCGCGCAGGCCGACCACATTATCGACGTCGGCCCAGGCGCCGGCGACGAGGGTGGCCAGATCCTGGCCACCGGGACGCCGACGGCAGTCGCCCAGCAGGGGACGGGTCCGGATTCGCGTTCGGTGACGGCCCAGGTGTTGGCCGAACGGGCTGGGTTGCGCTGAGGCTGAGCATTGAGTGTCATGTAGGACGCACGCTTGAGTGGTTCCGGAGGCTTCGACGCCTATCAGCGTGGCGCTAGTTTCGGTAGACATGCCTGCGATGCGCGATGCGCAGCACAAGAATATGGAGCTCGCCGTCCGCAATCTCATATACAACGCGGTAATGCCCGACGCGGATGCGGTACTGGTCAAACTCAGCGCGTAGTTTCTTCACCCCGCTAGGTCGGGGATCGAGTGCTAAGGCATCGATTGCGGTAAGGATGCGCCTCTGGGTCTGCTTGTCGAGTTTGCGTAGTTCCTTCGCAGCAGAAGATTTGAAGGTGATGCGATAAGTGGCGTTTGACATAACCGAGCTTTACGCGAAGCCGAGTTCCTTTTTGAGGTCCTCAAACGAGATTTCCTCGCTCTCTTGCCGAGCAATTTCGGCGGCGCGGATGTCTTCCAGGTCCTCGAGAGCTTCGACAGCGCGGGCAAAGAATGTAGGAGAGACGACAACTGCGCGAGCACGGCTGCCCCGGCTGGTGATAACGACAGGTGTGCGCTGCGCTTCCTCTAATAGCTGGCTCTGCGAATTGCGGAACTCGCTGGATGCCACTGATTTTGTTTCCATACCGTAAATGTACATCTTGTACATATCGGTTGGCAACGGTATTTCACTGGTCGTTCCGATTCGGGCTTGTGGTCAAAAGGCGCTGTAGCGCGATTGATCTGCAAGGTTTTGCTCGTGTCGAGGTGTTAAAGGAGTGCGATGCAGGTCGCACATTTTCGTCCAGCCCGGCTGATTTTCGACGACCAGCGTCGCACTCCTTAAGCACCTCGACCGGAATGGGCTGCAGCTGTTTGTTCGAGCTTCCCAGTCGCCAAGTCGAACGAGGAGACACGCAAAAAGATATTGCCAGCCGCGCGTGGACCGCACCCAGCGCATTCGTTGGGCTTGAGGGACATGTGGTGTGTAAAAGCCGCTGCCGAACCACCCATTTCTCACGCTTAAGCTGGGGCTCCACTGACTGTCGATGCCGGTATCAATTCTCTCGGCCACTGTGCTGGGCGCATGCTGGGTGACGCGTAGTCGGTAAGGCACGTGTTAGCATCTGGTGACGGACGGGTGTAAACCCTACAGAAGTTCCCACTTTGGATTTATGGAAATGGCAAAAGCTCCAGAGCATCAATTCGATTTAAAGGCCGCTGCAAACTATTTGGCCGAAATTCTCAATAAGGATGCTTTGAGTGAAAGCGATTCTCGGGTTGAAGGTGCCGTATCCTCGCCGAAGTTTCATGGGGCTGCCGCTTGGATTGATACATTTTTATATCTCGTTTTGGAAGTGGAAACGTCGACTGGGACCACCTTCGTGGGGTTTGAAACTCTCTTTCAACCCGAGGGAACGTTTCACGAAAATTCGGTTGAGTATGAGAATGTCCATGATTTGTGGGCGTACGAAATTGCTGGTGATTTGTTTCTTCAAACACTCAGTTTTGAGGATCCGGATCGTATCACGTGGATGAGAGTTGATACGAAACATTTCGTTCCTGCTACGTGGAGCGATTTGCTGGATTTTGCGTATGGGTCGAATCGAATATGGGTGCGTGATTAAAGTGGTACCAACACCGGCATGAAACCTACAGGAGCAGCCTCATGAACGCCGACGTACACTCCAGTTATTTCCTTGCTGATTCCTACGGGTCGCGCCTGGAGAAGATTGACGAAGAGTCGCGCGCCCTGCTTGCCGAATACCAGACTTTGCAGCCTCCTCTCGTCTCGCCGGATATGGATGTCACGAATCTCCGTGGGACCGCTTTCCCGCGGAGCTCAGTGGAGCGGATCCGCGATTCGAGCCTCAGCGAAGAGGAGCGTCAGAAAGCAGTGACCTACCTGCTGGGTTGTTGGTATATCGACCAGGTTGATGGTGTTTGGGATTTCGTTCCCATGCTTGTGGATAGGCCAGCGCTCTACCTTTCGTTTGGCCTCGGGGTCCGGACGGAGAACGGCTCGATGCTCATTATCGCCGAGTCTGCTCGAGAGCTTGTGGAAGGCGGGGACCTGGCTTTTAGTGAGGCCTTCTATGCGTCCAACGTGAAAGTCGAACGGCGACTTGCGGAAGAGAGGTCGCGCTCGGAGGAGGCTCGGGCCTAGATTCTCGCACCAAACGTCCATGCCATCAAACGTGCATGAAGGTTCGCTTGGGCAAGGACTGACTTGAGTTGAGGACTGTAAGGCGCAGAGTTGAGGTGTTGAAGCACGTAATGATTCCGCCATCTGCAGTGCTTTTACTGGGGTAGCGCAGGAGCACAGCTGCATGTGCGAAAGCGAGTTTACCCCTCCCAATATCGAAGCCACGAAAGTCCTGCGCAGGATTGTCGAATCAGCTACTCTAACGAGAAAGTTGATTTCCCCTCCCTAAGTAGGTTGCAAAATGAAATTGATTAACCGCATTCTCCCTCCCGTCACTGCGTTTCTTGCCGCGTGCAGTTTAGGCGTGGCCACAGCTAGCGCCGATGTCTTTCATGGGCATTGGATCGGCGGCCGAATTGAAGAAACGTATCAACGCCTCGGCGGATGGCCCACATTTGGGGATGCTTTGACTCCCGAAAGCGTGTCGGCGTGGAATGGTCGTTTTCAAGTCTTTGCCCGCGATTCCTCCATTTACTGGCACCCCAACATCGATGGTGGAACCGCCCACCAAGTTGGAGGGGCAATCAGGGACAAATGGGCGGAATTGGGGTGGGAACGGGAGCATCTGGGTTATCCCGTCACAGATGAACTTCCCACTCGGAAGCCAGGAGGGCGATTCAACCATTTTCAAGGAGGATCGATCTATTGGAGCCCGTCCACCGGCGCGCATAATGTTCAAGGCGAGATTAAAAAGCGATGGGGTTTGAGCGACTGGGAAATGGGCCCACTTGGCTTTCCTACGACCGACGAGATCGACACTCCTGGCGGAGAAGGAAAGTTCAATCACTTTCAAAGAGGCTCGGTCTATTGGAGCCCGTCCACCGGCGCGCATAAAGTGCTAGGCGAAATTAGAAACTACTGGGGTAAACACGGGTGGGAGAAGAGTAGGTTCGGTTTTCCTGTATCCGAGGAACGGCATTTGAATGACGGCGCAGTTCAACAAGAATTTCAAGGCCATGCCCTTCAATGGGTTCCTTTTAGGCCCGCATCCCTACCAACCTACGACTCTGCATATGGTAGCTACAACCAGATTTACGATATTTTCAATATCAGTGAGCAATGGACCCCGCAGGCCCTCAATAGAGAGTTGACCACTCGGTTTAATCAATATTTCACTTTCACGGGCTGTCCTGACATCCTCCACGTAGGAGATACTTGCGACCTTGACACAGCATTACCTGTGGTTGCCCCAGTACGAGTAGAGGCCATTTCTCCAGACGGTTTCACCCTTAAATCCCTGGAGGGGCACCCCGAGGGTGCCGGCAGGTTGATTAACTTTAGATTCGTTCCGACTACCGTCACAGGGGTTACGACTATCAGATTGCAAGTACAAGCATGGGGGCCAGTTTCAAGTGCATCGCTCGCCGGGCCTTTGAACTCCGAAACCATCGCTCGGTATTCATGGTCCCGCCTGGCACACAATCTAAGGAAGCGAACTTCGACTGCATCTGCTACATACATCACCGCAGATAAGAACACAACCTCTGTTAGGACGTTGAATGTTCCCAATTCGGACTCAGCTTTTGCCCTTTCAGGTGCTGAGGTGGTTGACACGAAAGACTACCAGTTGAGCGAAGGTATGGACCGCGTTCCGCTCTTCCCAGCAGGAACATCCTCGGAGGAAATCGAAGCGGCACTGCAAGGTGGTAGCATGCCCACTTCATTTCCAACAATCCTTGAAAATGAGACCGACACCTCAAGCGACACCACGACCGATAGTCAGCCAGAGCCCGTTCAGATAACACAGGGAGCAGAAGATAGAACACAATAGAAGTCGTCTCGTCACCCCCAAAAAAGAAGAATTAGGAGAGAAACATGGTCTTTGCGGTTCTCAGTTTCGGTGCAGCAATCGCGCTATTCGTGTCCTTTTGCATCTTGGTAATTGGGTTCGTAGTCCACTTACTCCTAGTCCACTTCTCAGTGAAGCGAAAGGTGCTTTCTGCATACCGTTTCTTAGTGGTGATGGTTTTATTAGCACCTGTTTTTCTGATGTACGACGGGTTCGGCGGTGGGAGGCGTGACGGCTTCTTTAGCGTAGTGGTCACCGGGTATTTAATTACCGCAGTCATCATCAGTTTCCTTGGGCGCATCATTGAGTACTACAACAGCGAAGAGCGGGAGTAGTTAAGCAAAACGTGCGGTCATCATCGTTGCGCGGGGCACCTGAAACCACTGGCGTTGAAGATGGTTGGGTGAACTCGCTGCGGCAGCAGGCGTCGGCTCCCCAAAGAAGAAGTTCTCTTGGGTGGAGGCCCCAGGCTTATCGACGATCGCCCGCTCGCATGTCGAGCGCCTCCGTTAAGCTACCCGTATGAGTTCTGTGACAACTGCTCCGCGCCTTGACCGCGCCACCATGCGCCGTAACCTCGACGGCTTCAAACACCGTTGGAACGAACGCCTCGACGGGTGGCGCTCGCTCGACGAGGGCGCACTGGAACGCAAGTACGCGCAGTCATATTGGGCAGAGCTCCTCGCATGCTTCGGCATTACCGCCTCCCGCATGGACTTGTTCGAACAGGACGCGAAGCGAGCGTCGAGTGGGCAGCGCGGCTACATTGACCTCTTCTGGCCGGGCGTGGTTATCGGCGAGGCGAAGAAACCGGGCGTCGACCTGCAGGTAGCGATCGACCAAGCCCGCGACTACCTCCTCGGCGGTACTGTCAACGACGCCGAACAACCCCGCTACATCATTGCCACAGACTTCTACCGCATCAGGCTGATGCGCCTGGGTGATCCAGAAACGCGGTTCAACATTGAGTTTCCACTCGAGGAGATCACGGATCACGTCGACGAACTCAAGTTCCTGGCGGGCTACGAGGATAAGCTCACGCATGTTGAACAGACCCAGGCTTCGATCGCGGCGTCGAAGATCATGGCGAACCTGTTTACCGCGATGGTCGGTGACGAGGTGGACGAAGAAGTTGGCGACGCAGCCCCTACGTACATGCAGGATGAGGAGCTCGCGGTGCAGGAAACGTCCATGTTCCTCACGCGGCTGTTGTTCCTGCTGTTCGGCGATGATGCCGGGCTGTGGGAGCAGGACCTGTTTTATCGTTTCATTCTTGAGCACACCAACAGTGAGAACCTCGGCACACAGCTTGCTGGTCTGTTCGAGGTCCTCAACACCCCGGAGGAGCGCCGCCGACGCGTCCCCGATTCGATGGCGGCATTCCCGTACGTCAATGGCGCCCTGTTTGAAACTATGATGCCGACGCAGTTTTTCACCCCGGAGATGCGCGACGCAATCCTGGTCGCCTGCCGTTTCCAGTGGACCAACATCTCCCCGGCAATCTTCGGCTCACTCTTCCAACTTGTGAAGTCGAAGGAGGCGCGTCGCGACGACGGCGAGCACTACACGTCCGAGAAGAACATCCTGAAGACGCTCGGCCCGCTATTTCTCGACGAGCTCCGCGAAGAAGCCGACCGTCTCATCAACTCGAAATCGACCAGTGTGAAAAAGCTCCGCGAATTCCGCGATAGCCTCGCCACACACGTATTCATGGACCCCGCCTGTGGCTCCGGAAACTTCCTCATCGTCGCCTACCGTGAGCTGCGCAAGATTGAGACCGACGTCATCGTCGCGATCCGCGAACGCGAAGGCAACACCGCGATGTCGCTGGATATCACGTGGGAGCAGAAGCTTTCCATCGGACAGTTCTACGGCATCGAGCTGAACTGGTGGCCAGCCCGCATCGCCGAGACCGCAATGTTTCTCGTAGACCACCAGGCGAACCGTGAACTCGCCGACCGAGTAGGACTCGCACCGGAACGTCTGCCGATCAGCATCACCGCACACATCACGCACGGTAACGCGCTCGCCGTGGACTGGCGCAACGTCCTACCGGAAACCGCAGGGCGAACATATGTGTTCGGCAACCCACCATTTATCGGGCAGTGGACAAAGACTAAAGAACAGACCGCCGACATGAAACGCGTGTGGGGCAAAGACTACGACGGCTACCTGGACTACGTCACCGGCTGGCACGCCCAAGCTAAAACATTGCTCGCAGAGCGTCAGGGTGAGTTCGCATACGTCACCACCAACTCGATCACCCAAGGACAGCCCGTTCCAGCATTATTCGGACCGCTGATTCGGGATGGGTGGCGGATCAAGTTCGCGCACCGAACGTTCGCATGGGACTCCGAAGCGCCAGGCAAAGCAGCCGTGCACTGTGTCATCGTCGGGTTCACCCGTGACCGTGGCGTGAAACAGCGCCTGTGGGACTATCCAGACATTAAAGGCGACGCGGTGGAGCAAGCAGTTGTTCATGGGATCAATGCGTATTTGATTGATGGTCCTAATGTACTTGTCAAGAAACGGTCGAAACCGTTGGCTGATTTTTTGCCGAAAGCTTCAAAGGGAACCCAACCAACTGACGATGGTCATCTTTTAGTCGAAGTAGATGAGTATGACGAAGTCAAGGCTGATCCAATCGCTGCAAAGTATTTGCGGCCTTTCCGTATGGGAAGAGAACTGGTGCGAGGCCTTGATCGTTGGTGTCTGTGGATGGCAGACGATGACTTCGAACCCACGGATATTGCAAAATCGCCCTTGCTGAAGCACCGAGTGGAAGCTTGTAAACAGTTTCGGCAACGAGGATCGGAATCGAGCGATGCTTTTAAGTTGAAGGATATTCCTCATTTGATGCGACCGAATTCCAATCGCCCATTGGTACGGTACGTCGGAATCCCTCGTGTCGTGACCGACTCTAGAAAATATTACACAGTTGACTATTTAGAGCCGACAACCATTGCAGGCGACAAGGTGTACACAGCGGTGGATCCATCTGGTCTATTGTTCGGTTTGATTTCATCATCAATGTTTATGACGTGGCAGCGTGCCGTAGGCGGACGAATGAAATCTGATCCAAGCTTTGGCTCTACGCTGACCTGGAACACGTTCCCCGTCCCCGAGCTGGATGAGAAGACGCGCCAGCGGATCATCGACGCGGGCAAGAAAGTGCTGGCCGCCCGTGAATTGCACCCGGAGCGTTCGCTGGCGGAACACTACAACCCGCTCGCGATGGACCCGGCGCTGCTCAAGGCGCACGACGCGTTGGATAAGGAAGTCGACAAGGCATTTGGGGCACCTCGCAAACTTGCGAACGAGCGTCAACGCCAAGAGTTGCTCTTCGCTAACTACGCGAAGATGACCAAATAAGCGACTGGATGAGGAAGGAGCAATCGAAAAATGCGAACGGTCCAACCGACCTTGTTCGAGCGGTAGTCTATTTCCTTTGTCGAACATAGTCGTGCCAAGCAAACGACTACGGTCGGTGTGCTCCTGGAATGGAGAATCGCGAATGCTGCAACGTTAAGTAATGCTCGGGCCAGGTCGGTTTTGCCGACGGATGATTTCGTATGACCTCGTCCCGAGAATGGCTAGGGTAGAAAATTGCTCTAAAGCTTTGGAGTTGTATATAGTCCGAATCAAGAGATACCCCCTCCAAGCCTATGCGTTGCAAGCTCAAATGCGAGGGGGGCTTTTGCATAACAAATCAAATGGGGACGCGACTTGATTTTGAATCGCAAAGAATTGGATTAAGGGACATTTTGTGTGTAGCTAACCGCGTCCAGCCACCCTTTTCTCACGCTTAAACTGGGGCTTCGAAGCGGACACCCCGACTGCAGTAGCTTTGCATTTGTTGGAATAGGGCCGGTAGGGTGGGCTGCGATAGATCCCCGGTCAAGCCTCTTTCCCATGAGGAAAATGCACAAATGACCGGGGCCTTTCATTATCTGTGGCGGCATACTCGATGCCGAAGGATTGGGCGGGCCACGAGCAGCGGATTGGGCTGCCTGGCCAGCGGGCATGCACATCGATGACAGCGCAGCTGCAGGTGTTCAGAAGACTGAAATGATAGCAGCGTGGTGAGTATCCGGTAGCGGATCACCCAGGTGCATGTAGGCGTTGGGTCGTTATTTGCCACCTGTGAACGAACGCCAGCGTCAGGGAGTATGCCCTTCACTAACTACGCGAAGATGACCAGCGGGCAAGCGGGGGACAAGGCCTAGCTGTCCCAGTCCACCGCCCAGGGGTCTTCCTCTTCCTGCTGGTCCATGAGGGCGTTGATTGGTTCTGTTAGGTGCTGGTCAATCACGGTCCAGGCGGCTTCGCGCTGGTCCTGTAGGAAGATCTGTTTCATCACCTCGCTGCTGCGCGGGATGTTGGCGATGTCCTTCGCCCACCCGGCCAGGCGTAGCACCCGCTTCGTTTTCGCGATCAGGTCCGCCTCCTCGTTGAGCTCCAACCAGAGTTCCTCGACGGCCTGCGGACTGTGGTCCCTCCCGAGCATCTTCAGAGCTTCCTCCACGGTGGTTTTCATGACGGCGTCGACAACCCAGGCGCATTCTATAGATGGGTGGTGGTAGCGCATCATCCCGACCACCTTGTACGGGTTCCCGTCCGTGGCCTCCAGGGCTTTGGCCACGAGCTGCCCGGCTTGGTACTGGCGGAACTGGAACATCACCCGGTAAAACGCCTGGTCCTTCTCCTTCGGGATGCCTGGTGTCTCGCGCAGTCGGTGAAATAGTCCCTGCTCCATTGCGCGGTGTTCGTCGCTGAGCTCGCGGAGTAGTTGGTAGGCCGTCGGCTCGTTCGCGTTCTCGGGGTCGGTGATTTTCAGGTACTCCACGAGGAAAAAGATTGAGTCGCTATCGCGGTCGGTCATGGGCACGTCCCAGTCGGAGCCGCCGAAAATATCGGGGACGGGACGTTTCGGGTAGCCGTGGAACCGCACTGTGGGCGTTGTCATGATTGGACTCCTTCGATGTTGTCGGTGTCGCTGCAATGTACCGAACGGGTCCGACATGGCACTGAGCCAGCACGCGCTCAGTCGCAGATATGTTCGTCCTGCGAATCACACCCGGATGTCGCGGATAGCGCATATCCTGGCACCTACTGAAAACTTTGGCCCGATGCGTAGGAGGTTCGCCCGTGCTCGTAGACGTGCTCACCTGGGCAACGGTGATGGCGATTCCGGGGCCAGACATTGTGGCGATCGGCACGCAGACGTCACGCTACGGGCAGCGGGCGGGGTTTTGGACTGCGCTCGGGGCGATGCTTGGAGTGGCAACGTGGTCGATACTCGCGCTGCTCGGGATTGAGGCGATCCTGCACGTCGTGCCCGCGCTGTCGGTGGTACTGCCGCTGGCGGGGTCAGTGGCGCTGATGCTGCTCGGCGCGTTTGGTCTGTGGGGGAGCGTGAGGCGGGCGAAGGGGGCGTCGAAAAGTACTGAAGAGCAAGAAGTGGCGAGCGTGGCTGCGCGCACGGCGGGTGCCTCGGTGCGGCTGGGATACGTCACCAACATCTCGAACCCAAAGGCGCTGGTGTTCTTCACCTCCTTCTTCACCCCGTTGATGAGCCACTACGATGGGCTGGCGGAAAAGCTCAGCATGCTGGGGCTATTGCTGGGGGTGACGCTTATGGTGTTTAGCGCGATGTCGGTGCTGATTCAAGTGGCGGCGAAAACGCAGCTGCGCAACATCCCGGGGCTGCAGTACCTGCCGGGGATCATCTTCCTGGGCATTGGGCTGTTCTACTTCGTGGAAATGCTGGCGAAATAGCGCAGAAAATGTGACTTATGTCGCAAAAATTCGGTGGATTTTTTCCTGCGACGCTTTTGCAATGAGGGAAAACTAACAGGGGTCCAGCCAATGAAGTGCTCGCCACGGAAGGGGCGCTACGAAGAAAGGATTCACATGTCTATCGATCAACAGATCTCAGACTATTACGGCAAATTGCAGATGAGGAACGCGGGGGAACCAGAGTTCCACCAGGCGCTCGCGGAAGTGC
Organism: Corynebacterium sp. UMB8791; assembly: GCF_054166365.1. Lineage (NCBI taxonomy): Bacteria > Bacillati > Actinomycetota > Actinomycetes > Mycobacteriales > Corynebacteriaceae > Corynebacterium > Corynebacterium sp. UMB8791. The sequence goes on from NZ_JBSZCG010000103.1 coordinate 87,503, forward strand.
TTGACTCCCTCAAGATCGTCCTCAACAAGGATCCTCACTACGCTGACTACGGACTCATCGAGCGCCTCTGCGAGCCAGAGCGCCAACTTGTGTACCGCGTCCCATGGGTCGATGACAACGGGCAAATCCAGGTCAACCGCGGCTTCCGCGTACAGTTCAACTCCGCGCTCGGCCCATACAAAGGCGGGCTGCGGTTCCACCCGAGTGTGAACCTGGGCATCATCAAGTTCCTGGGCTTTGAGCAGATCTTCAAGAACTCCCTGACCGGTCTGCCAATCGGCGGTGCGAAAGGCGGCTCCGACTTTGACCCGAAAGGCAAGTCCGACGCCGAGATCATGCGGTTCTGCCAGTCCTTCATGACGGAGCTGCACACCCACATCGGCGAATACCGCGACGTGCCAGCCGGTGACATCGGCGTTGGCGCCCGCGAGATCGGCTACCTCTTTGGCCAGTACCGCCGCCTGGAAAACAGCCACGAGTCCGGCGTGATCACTGGCAAAGGCCTGAAGTGGGGCGGCTCCCTCGTGCGCACCGAGGCAACCGGCTATGGCCTGGTCTACCTCACCTCCGAGATGATGCAGACGCACGGCGAGACCTTCGAGGGCTCCAAGGTTATCGTGTCCGGCTCCGGCAACGTGGCTATCTACGCTGCGGAGAAGGTGCAGCAGCTCGGCGGCGTGGTTGTGGCCATGTCGGACTCCTCCGGCTACGTCACCACCCCGAACGGCGTGGACATCGAACTGCTCAAGGACGTCAAGGAAGTGCGCCGCGGGCGCATCTCCACCTACGCGGCTGAGGCCGGCGAGGGCGTCGAATTTCACCGGGATGGCAACGTGTGGGAGGTCCAGGCGGATGTTGCCCTGCCGTGTGCCACCCAGAACGAGCTCGATGGTGACGACGCCAAACTCCTCGTGGACAACGGTGTCCGCTACGTCGCCGAGGGTGCCAACATGCCGTGCACCCCAGCGGCTGCCCACTACTTCCAGCAGAAGGGGATCGCGTTCGCGCCGGGCAAGGCCGCCAACGCAGGTGGCGTGGCCACCTCCGCGCTGGAGATGCAGCAGAACGCCTCGCGCGACTCCTGGTCTTTCGAATACACCGACCAGCGCCTGCACGAGATTATGTCGAACATCTTCAAGACGGTCGATTCGACCGCCAAGGAGTACGACATGGAGGGCGACTACGTTGCCGGCGCGAACATCGCGGGCTTCAAAAAGGTCGCTGACGCGATGCTGGCGCAGGGTGTTATCTAACCTGCATGATTATGCCCTAATGGCATAAAATACGCGTTCACTGCCCACTGCCGATTTCGTTTCGGTAGTGGGCAGACGTGTTTCCGGGGTAGGAGGAAAGAAATTTTCCTGAATAACATACAGGGCGCCGTATATCTGTTACGCTGCCGTGTATGTCAGAGCAAAAAGTGTTGAACGTAGCAGTCGCGGGCGCTACCGGGTACGCCGGCGGTGAGATCCTCCGCCTGCTACTCGGCCACCCGGCATACCTCGCGGGCGAGCTCGAGATCGGTGCGCTCACCGGGGCCTCCAACGCGGGAGCCTCGGTCGGGGAGCTCATGCCGCACCTGCCCGAGCTTGCCGACCGCGTCATCGAACCCACCACGGTAGAGGTGCTCGCGGGCCACGACGTCGTCTTCCTCGGCTTGCCACACGGGCACTCCGCGAAGATCGGCGCGGCGCTGCCGCCAGAAGTCACGGTCATCGACTGTGCTGCGGACTTCCGCCTGCGCAGCGCCGATGCCTGGCAGCACTACTACGGCTCCGAACACGCCGGGTCCTGGCCGTACGGCCTGCCGGAGCTGCCCGGCCACCGCGAGCAGATCGCGGCAGCCACGCGGATCGCGGTGCCCGGCTGCTTCCCGACGGGCGCTACGCTCGCGGCGTGGCCCGCGGTGGCATCCGGCCTGGTCGAGCCGGACCTGACTATCGTCTCCGTCACCGGCGTGTCCGGCGCAGGTAAGAAGGCGAGCGTTGCCATGCTGGGCGCGGAAACGATGGGCTCGCTGAAGGCCTACAGCGCTGGCGGCACCCACCGGCACACCCCGGAGATCCATCAGAACTTGCAGGAAGTAGCGCAGTCTCCGGTCGGCATCAGCTTCACGCCGGTGCTCGCACCGCTGCCGCGCGGCATCCTCACCACCGTGGTGGCGTCGCTTGCCCAGGGCGTGGATGCTGCCGCTGTCCGCGCGGCGTACGAATCCGCCTACGCGGGCGAAGCCTTCGTCACCCTACTTCCGGCAGGGCAGCAGCCACAGACGCAGCACGTGGTCGGCTCAAACATGTGCCACGTGCAGGTAGAAGTCGACGAATCGGCCAAGAAACTGGTGGTCACCAGCGCCATCGACAACCTCACCAAAGGCACCGGCGGCGGTGCCGTGCAGTGCATGAACCTCGCGCTCGGGCTCGAAGAGACCGCGGGGCTCTCGCGAGCCGGGGTGGCTCCGTAACCGCCAGCCTCACTCCATCTCTACTTCTTCTCATAACGGACTGTAAAGGACATTTTCATCATGAGCACTACTGGTGTTACCGCCCCCAAGGGATTCAGCGCCGCAGCAACCTGGGCCGGCATCAAAGCATCCGGCAAGCCGGATATGGCCGTCGTGGTCAACGAAGGGCCAAAGAACGCGGCTGCAGCCGTGTTTACCCGCAACAAGGTCTTCGCGGCTCCGGTCAAGGTCAGCCGCGAAGTAATCAGGGGCGGCGCGCTGTCCGCCGTCGTGTTTAACTCTGGCAACGCCAACGCCTGCACCGGCGCGCAGGGCGTCGAGGACGCCAAGGCGATGCAGCAGCTGACCGCCGAGGGTATCGGGGTGGACGCCTCGCAGATCGCGGTGTGCTCCACCGGCATCATTGGTGACCTGCTGCCGATGGACAAGATAGAGCACGGCATCGGGGTCGTTGTGAAACAGCTCGGCGACCATGGCGCGGACGCCGCCGTCGCCATCAAGACCACGGATACGGTGGCGAAGGAGGTCGTCGTCAATGGTGACGGGTGGACGCTCGGCGGAATGGGCAAGGGCGCTGGCATGATGGCGCCGTCGCTTGCCACCATGCTCGTGTGCATCACCACGGACGCGGACGTCGACAGCCAAGCGCTGCAAGCTGCGCTCGACCGCGCCGTCGCCACCACCTTCAACACCCTCGATATCGACGGCTCCACCTCCACCAACGACACCGTCATCGCCATGGCCAGCGGCGCAAGCGGCGTCACCCCGACGCATGAAGACCTCGACGCCGCGATGCAGGACGCCTGCTCGCAGCTCGCCGCCATGATGCAGTCCGACGCCGAAGGCGTGACCAAGCGCGTGGCCATCACCGTCGAAGGTGCGGCCGACGATGCCCAGGCGCTCAACGCAGCCCGGACAATCGGGCGCGACAATCTGGTCAAGACCGCGATGTTCGGCTCCGACCCGAACTGGGGCCGCGTGCTCGCCGCCGTCGGCATGGCGGACGCCGAGATGGACGCCGAGAACATCTCCGTCACCTTCAACGGGCAGACCGTATGCGAGCAGTCGGCGGGCGCGCCGGGCGCGCGCGACGTGGACTTGAGCGGTGCGGACATCGAGGTCGTCGTCAACCTCGGCACCGGTGGGCAGGGCAGCGCCACCGTGCGCACCACCGACCTGTCGCACGCCTACGTCGAAATCAACTCCGCATACAGCAGCTAGGAGGCACCGTGTTAGCGAATCTCAGCAGCGAGCAGCGGGCAACCGTCCTGGCAGAGGCACTGCCGTGGCTGCAGCACTACCGCGACAAAATCGTCGTGGTCAAGTACGGCGGCAACGCCATGATCGACGAAGACCTCAAGGCCGCGTTCGCCGCCGACATGGTGTTCCTGCGCACCGTCGGCGCGAAGCCCGTCGTCGTCCACGGTGGCGGCCCACAGATCAGCGCGATGCTCTCCCGCCTCGGCCTCGACGGCGGCGAGTTCGTCGGCGGGTTCCGCGTCACCACCCCCGAGATCCTTGACGTGGTGCGCATGGTGCTCTTTGGCCAGGTCGGGCGCGACCTGCTGGGCAAGATCAACTCCCACGGGCCCTACGCGGTGGGCACCTCCGGCGAGGACGCCGGCCTGTTCACCGCGAAGCGCCGCACCGTCGACGTCGACGGCGAAACCCGCGACATCGGGCTCGTCGGCACGATCACCGATGTGAACCCCGCCGCCGTCATGGACATCATCGAGGCCGGCCGCATCCCGGTGGTCTCCGGCATCGCGCCGGGCGAGAACGGCGAGGTGTACAACATCAACGCCGACGAGGCAGCGGGCGCACTCGCCGCGGCGATCGGCGCGGAGCGCCTCGTGGTGCTCACCAACGTGGAGGGCCTCTACACAGACTGGCCGAATAGGGATTCGCTGCTGTCTAAGATCGAGGCCGGGGATCTCGAGCAGATGCTGCCAGCATTGGACTCGGGGATGATCCCCAAGATGGAGGCGTGCCTGACCGCAGTGCAGGGTGGGGTGAAAGCCGCCCACGTCATCGACGGGCGCGTCGCACACTCCGTACTTCTTGAGCTGCTCACGATGGGCGGGGTGGGCACCATGGTTCTGCCAGATGATTACGACCGTTCCCAGTACCCGGACGGCACCATTTTTAGAAAGGATGACGCATGAAGGACTTCACACAGCGTTGGGCGGGCGCGCTTCTAGATAACTACCCGGTTCCGCCAGTCGAACTCGTCGAAGGTTCCGGCTCCACCGTGACCGACGTGGATGGCAAGCAGTACATCGACATGCTCGCCGGCATCGCGGTCAACGCGCTCGGCCATGCGCATCCGGCAGTGGTCGAGGCGGTCACCAACCAGCTATCGACGCTCGGCCACGTCTCGAACCTGTTCGGCTCCGCACCCGTGGTCAAGGTCGCCGAGGCACTCCGCGAGCACGTCGGTGATGACACCGCCCGCGTCTACTTCGGTAACTCCGGCACCGAGGCCAACGAGGCCGCCTTCAAACTCGCGCGGCTGACCGGACGCCGCCGCATCCTCGCAGCGCAGCACGGCTTCCACGGCCGCACCATGGGCGCGCTCGCCATGACCGGCCAGCCCGACAAGCAAAAGCCCTTCGAGCCGCTGCCCGTCGGCGTGGAGTTCTACCCCTACGGCGACATCGAGGCGCTCACCGCACTCGTGGAGCAGAACCCCTCCGACACCGCGGCCATCATCCTGGAGCCCATCCAGGGCGAGACCGGAGTCATCCCCGCCCCGGAAGGCTTCCTCACCCAGGTCCGCGAGCTGTGCGACAAGCACGGCATCCTCTTTATCGCCGACGAGGTGCAGACTGGCGTCGGCCGCACCGGCGACTTCTTCGCCTTCCAACACGAGGGCGTGCTCCCGGACGTGATCACTATGGCCAAGGGCCTCGGCGGCGGCCTGCCGATCGGCGCGACGATCGCTCGCGGCGAGGCGGCGAAGCTCTTCACTCCGGGCAGTCACGGCACCACGTTCGGCGGCAACCCAGTCTCGTGCGCGGCGGCCACGGCAGTGCTGGCCACCATCGACGACGCCTTCCTCGCGGAGGTGCGTCGCAAAGGCCAGGTGCTTTACGACGCCGCCTCGAAGATCCCGGGTGTGAAGGAAGTCCGCGGGCGTGGGCTCATGCTCGGCGTGGTCTTGGAGCAGCCGGTGGCGAAGCGCGTCGTCAAGCTTGGCCTTGAGCACGGCGTGATCCTCAACGCGCCGGCGGATGACGTGATCCGCCTGACGCCGCCGCTGGTGATCAGCGACGAGGAGATCGCACAGGCGGCCCGGCGCCTCGCGGCCGCGATTGCGGAGGCCTCAGAAGAGGTCTCACAATAATTTGACAGGCTTGACGTATCGCTTTCACATGTGCTGTAATTTGATTGTTCAATTCATTAATTGAACATTTGCTAGTGGGGTGGAGCCATCCACCCTTGCGCCTTCACATTCCTTGCTCGGAATCGGTGCAACCAAACCACAGTGAAAGTCGATAATCATGGCCTTCTCCGCGAAGAAATCCCTCCCAGCTGTAGTGCTCTGTGCCGCGATGATGTGGACAGTGACTGGATGCAGCAGCCCTGCGGACAACGAGCCTGCCTCGGAAACGAGCCAGACTGCCGCAGACGCCTCGCATGCAGTGACCATCACGGACATCACCGGGAACACGATTCAGCTGGAGAAGCCACTCGAGCACGCAGCCATTCAGCTTTCTGGTTCTGGCGGGCCGCTTTTGACGATGGCGGCCCTTGACCGGGACAACTACACGTCTAAGATCGCTGCGATGGATAAGGGCCTCGAGTCCAACCGACAGGACCTGTGGGACCTTTTGCTTGAGGCGAACCCGGAGCTTGCTGATATCCCGAAGATTGGTGATGCGACGAAGGATCAGATCTCCGCCGAACAACTTTTGACGATGGGTGTCGACGGAGTCATTGCTCCGGTTCGCCAGAAAGCAAAGATGGATGTCATCGCTGAACAGACTGGCATCCCGGTAATCTACATCGATTACCACAGCCAAAAGCTGGAAAACCATATTCAGTCCACCAAGATCATCGCTGAAGCCACTGGGCTGACGAAGAACGTCGACGAGATCACGAAGTTCTACGAGGACGTCGTCGGCGACATCGAGGAGCGCGCTTCGAAGCTGGACCACACCACGTCGGTCTACTTTGAGACGACCTCGAACGGCCCGACCGAATTCGGCAACACCTACGGCGCCGGCATCATGTGGGGCGCCATCCTGGACGCCGTCGGCGCGGACAACATTGCGACGCACTTTATGGCTGCGGACGACGCCGAGGCGCTCTCCGCCGAACAGGTCTTGGTCAGCAACCCGGACAAAATCGTGCTCTCGGGTTCCCTGTGGGCGAACCAGCCGGACTCGGTCAAGATGGGCTTCTCTGTCTCCAATGAGGAGGCGCTGGCCTCGATGGAGCCGTTCCGCCAGCGCGAGGGCTGGGACAAGCTCAAGGCAATCCAGAACAACGAGCTGTACGCGATTGGTCACCCTATGACCCGCGAAATGCTGGACTTCTACTCCTACGCGCAGCTTGCCAAGCTCTTCCACCCGGAGGAGTTCGCGGACCTGGATCCGGAAGCGCTGATCAAGGAGTACTTCGATAAGTACATGCCGATCCCATACGAGGGAACCTGGTTCATCAAGTATGAGTAAGGCAAGAACAAAAAGCCTCCCGAAAGGACTACTGGTCGCATTTGCCATTTTGGCGGTCGTAGTCCTTTTCGTGGTGGATCTTTGCGTCGGCCCCGCCAACATCAAGCTCTCGAACTTCTCCGCCGTGCTAGATCCTGATTCGGTTGAGCACATTGCGTTTTTCCGCATGCGCATGCCGGCTGCCCTCATGGCAGTTGGGGTGGGGATGAGTCTGGGGTTGGCGGGTGCCGTGATGCAGACGATCCTGAATAACCCGCTTGCCAGCCCGTTCACGCTTGGCGTGTCCTCGGCGGCAAGCCTTGGTGCTGCCATCGTGTTCGTGATGGCGCTGCCGATGGTATTTGTTACCGGCGGTGCGCTGGTGCTCGCACTGCTCTCTGTGCTGGTGATCTTCGCGGTGGGCAAATATATCGAGATGAGTAACTCCTCACTGGTGCTCGCGGGTATCGCGCTGAATTTTCTTTTCGATGCCTTCCTGTCTCTGATCCAGTACCGCGCATCCGAGGAGAGCCTGTCGTACATCGTCTTCTGGACGATGGGCGGGCTGACCCGCGCCTCCTACCCGCAAGCGTGGATTCTGCTCTCGACGTTCGTCGTTGTGTTCGCGGTGCTGCTTCGCAACGCCTGGAACCTGACCGCCCTGAAATTCGGCGAAGCACGCGCGGAAGCACTCGGCGTCAACGTCGGACGAGTGAAGATCCTTTCCCTGATCCTCGCCTCTATCCTTACTGCGCTTGCGGTAAGTTTCTGCGGAAAGATCGGGTTCATCGGGCTGGCCGCGCCACACTTGGCACGCCGCCTGGTTTCCGAGGACCAGCGTTTCTACCTGACAAGCTCCGCCATCCTCGGCGCAATGATCCTGCTTGTCTCCTCAATCCTTTCCAAGCTGATCGTTCCGGGCGTGGTGGTGCCCATCGGCATCATCAGCTCGATTATCGGCATCCCGTTCTTGGTCTATGCGCTGACCAGCCAGCGCCGTCAAAGGGCGGTGTAGCGGCATGATTCGCGTCAAGAACTTCTCGTTCGATTACGGCGAGCGCCAGATCATCAACAACATCAGCTTCCAAGCCAAACCCGGCGAGGTCACCGTGTTGATGGGACGCAACGGCGCGGGCAAGACCACGCTGATGACGTCGATTGTCCGCTCACACAACCAGGGGCGCGGCAAGAAGATCTCCGGCGACATCGAAACCACTGGCACCATTTCTTACCTGAACCAGCACACGGAGGGTGACCTGCCGTTCACGGTCTTCGAAACGGTGATGATCGGCAAAGTAGCCAAGCTAGGCATCCGCACCACGCAGGAAGACGTCGACGACGTCAACGAAGTGCTGGACATGCTGGAGCTGCAGCCCCTCCGCGACGTCGCGATCCGCAACCTCTCCGGCGGGCAGCGCCAGAAAGTGTTCATCGGGCAGGCGATGGTGAAGCGCCCCGAGATTCTCCTTTTCGACGAGCCCACTTCCGCCCTCGACATCGAAAACCAGTACCGCATCCTGCACCAGATCAAGGACCTCACCGTCCAGCGCAACATCACGACGGTGGTGACCCTGCACCAGATCGACCTGATTGAGCGCTTCGCCGACCACATCATCGTGCTCCACGAGGGCCAGATCTACGCCGAAGGCTCACCCGCCGAAGTGTTTACGAAGCAGACGTTCCGCGACGTCTACTCCGTCGAAGCGATCCTGGCCGGGGTCAAGGACCGGATCCTGTTCGGGTTCGACCTCCTCGACCACCCGAAGATCCCGTCTGAGCACACCCCGACTTCGATCCACTAGGCCCGCTAGTCCCGGTGGCGGGTAAGCTTCAGCGCCCGCTGCTGGTCAAGCACCTCGAAGTAGGGCAGCGGGTCAATGTCGAGCGCCTCTACGTAGTCCGTGAGCATGTTCCGCACAACCTGGTGCAGCTCCTCGACGTCCCACGGCTTAGCGATGTAGTAGTCCAGGTTCGCCTCGTTGACCGCGTGTACGGTGTCCTTGAGCTGAGCCTGGCCCGTGACCAGCACCTTGCGGGTCGCTGCGGTGCGCGGGTCCTGCGCCATCTGCACCAAAAACTCCACGCCGGTGGTTCCGGGCATGCGGTGGTCGCACAGCGCGAGCGCGAGGAGGTCGCCGTCGTCGCTGAGCTCGTCGATCACTTCCCAGGCCTCGTCGGCGCTGGAGGCCACCTCCAGGCGGACGACGTCCGCGAAGGGGAGGAGGTCGCGCTCAAGGGCGGCGCGCACTTCGGCTTCATCTTCAAGAATCAGAATGGTGAGGTTCATGGTGTCTCCTTGGTCCGTTGATACGTAGGCGAACGCTGGCTTGGGTGCCCCGCGGGGAGGACTCCAGCGTGATAGTTCCGTGGTGCTTATTGATGATGCTTCGGCACACACTCAGGCCGATGCCCATCCCGAAGCGCACCTGGCCGTTCTTCGTGGTGAAGCGGGGTTCGAAGAGCTGCTCGAGGCGCTCGCCGGGGATGCCGGGGCCGTCGTCGATAATGTCGACTTCCACCCAGCCCGGCTCGGGCGCACTCGTGCGGATCGTGACTGTGCTGCCGACGCCCGTGTCCTGCATCGCTTCGGCGGCGTTGGTCAGCAGGTTCGTCCACACCTGGGCCAGCTGGCCCGGCATGCACGTGATGTTGGGCAGCTCCGCATAGTCGCGGATGACCTCGACGTGGTCGAGCCGGTGCGAGATGAGGCGCAGCGTGTCGTCGATACCTTCGTGGATGTTCACGTCGGTGACGGGGTCGCCGTCAGGGCGCGCGTACGAGCGCAGCGAGGCCACGAGTTCCGTGATGCGGCTCGCCGCGGTGGAGAGGTTGCGCACCCCAGTGCCGATCGCCGCAGCGCGCTCGATGGTCTCGAAGTCGAGCCTGCGGGAGCGAGCCACCTGCTTAGCAAAGGCGGCGTCGTGAAGCCCGGCGAGCACCCAGCGCTGCGCAAGCGCCCGGTCGCCGATGACCTCCGTGAGCTCACGCCGCAGCCTGCGTGCCTCCTTCGTACTCACCGAGGGAGCTAGTTTCGCCTGCTCAAGGGCTTTCAGGACGCCCTCGCGCCACTTCCGGTTCGGGCTTGACGCCAGCAGCGTATCGACGTCCTCTCCGAGATGCGCCGCCGTACGCTCAATCGCGGCCATCGGGTTGTTCAGCTCATGCGCCACCCCCGCGGCCAGCTCGCCGAGCGAGGCGAACCGGGCCTGGCTCATCAACTCGCGGCGGGCCTCCTCCAGATTGCGCAGGGCGGTGCTCAGCCGCGCCCGCTCTTGCTCGAGCTCCACGGTCATCTCATGCTGGTGCACCTGACTGTTCTCAGAGCGGCGCAGGCGCCGGTCGTAGGAACGCACCAGCAACACAGCGAGCATGCGGTCCAGGCCGGGGGCGATGTCGAGCAGGTAGTTGAGCTGGTCCATCGGCAGCTGCACCGCGGTGACCTCTGTCGTGGTCCGCGCCGTGAAGAAGCCGATGCGCGTGCCTGCCAGCGCCAACAACCCGATGACAAGGCCCGTCGATCCACGGTGCATCGTGATGTCGCCAGCGTCCGTGTTGCGCTGCAGCACCACCTCGCCCGAGATAGTCAAGATGACCTCCTCAACCTCCTTGCCCTCCGTGGTCAGGTTCACCCCGGGAGGAAACACCAGGCGTGGCTGGCGCCCAAGGTGGCGGTCGGCTGCATCAATAATGCGCCCGACAATCTCCTCGTTTGTCAGTTCTACATCCAGCGCCGGCGCGGCCGGCTGATCGTACTGGGCCGCGAGCTCGGGGCTGTCGTGGTAGCGCGACGCCCAGTAGCGGGTGAGCTGCTGCTGCAGGTTCCTGGCCAGTGCCTCCTCGTGGATTTCCGGCGTGTACACCAGCATGTCCAACCTGCCCAGCTCGCTGAGCCGGTCCAGGCCCGACACCGAGGGGGCGGTGGTCAGGACGATGATGCGGGTGTGCTCGTAGTGGGCGTCGTCAAGAAAAGCGACGAGGGGGTGATCAGCGGTGAGCCCGTGCTCGTGCACCGTCACAGTGATGAGCGCGAGGTCCTCTGTGCGCGGTAAGTCGGTCAGCGAGGGGAACGTGAGCACCGTGTGCGTGTCGCCGAACGCGTCGCGCACGATGCTCTGGACGGTGCGAGACGCCTCCGACGCACCGATGACCGCGATTTTCGAGTGGGGAATCATCTACAGCAGCCCCAGCAGCGTCCACACCGACGGCATCACGAAGATCAGCAGCAGCGTTGCCATCGTGCCCACCACCAGGCCGACCTGCGCCATCTGCGGGATGGTGATCTCCTTCGTGGCGTACGCAATCGCGTTCGGCGGGGTGGAGATCGGCAGCGCCATACCCAGCGAGCAGGCGATCGCCACAATCACCGCGATGAGCATCGGGCTCGGCTCGGACAGCGTGATCGCCAGCGAGACCGCCAGTGGCACCAGCAGGTTCGCCGCCGCCGAGTGGGAAATGACGTTCGCCATGGCAAACCCGATCAGGCCCAGTAGCGCCAGGATCATCATCGGGCCGAGCACCTTCCAGTTCACGGAGCCGACCAACCAGTCATCGAGCCCCGTCGCACCCACGCCCGTGCCCAGCGCAATACCGCCGGAGACCAGCCACAACACAGGCCAGTCCAGCGCCTGGACGTCCTTGCCCTTCATCACTTTCAGGCTCAGCAGCGCGACGACGGGGAAGAAACCGACAATATTCGAGGAGATCCCGTGAAGTGGCTCGCTCATCCACAGCGCAATCGTCAGCCCCGCGACGGCGTAAAACAGCTTCGCGTTCGACGACGTATCCCAGGACGCATCCATTGCAATCGAGATCCGCGTCTCCGAAGGGATGAACGCGACGCACAGGAACAGCCACGCAAACACCAGCACAACCAGCATGAACGGGACGGCAAGCAGCATCCACTGCACGAAGGACACCTTGATGCCGTATTCTGCCAGCGCACCAATCGCGATCGCGTTCGGCGGCGTACCTACCGGAGTACCGATGCCGCCCACGTTCGCCGCTAGCGGAATCGACAGCGCCACACCCGCGCGCACCTTACCCGGCGGCAGCGTGCGCAAAATCGGGATGACCACCGCGAACATCGTGGCCGTCGTCGCCGTATTCGACATAAACATGCTCAGCAGCGCGGTAATCAGCATGAGCCCCAGCACCGTCAGCCGCGCCTTGTCCGGGAACGGCCGAAGCATGATCGCCGCCAGGTTCTTGTCCAGCCCGAACTTCTCCGCGCCATGCGCAATCATGAACCCGCCCAAGAACAGGATGATCACCGGGTTCGCCAGCGCCGCAAAGTAGTCGGACGCCGGCAGCACCGTCTCCTTCAGCGCCTCGACGCCACCCGTCGGGTCAACGATGGCGCCCTTCGAAAGCAGGGTGACCTCGAGGAAGATCACTAGCACCGCGGTCGCGGTCAGCGGGATCGGCTCGAGGATCCAGAAGACAATCGCCAACAGGAAAATAGAAAGCATCCGCTGGCCGGGCGCCTCGAGGCCAGGGATGTTGAAAAAGAAGGGGAGCGCGAAGAGCACGGCGCCAAGAATCAGGCCCGCCCACTGCTTCTTCGAAAGGGAGGGGGTGCGCTGCTGGAGCGCCGGTGGTGGAATCGTTCCATGCTGTACAGCCATACCTCTGTATCTTAATCGTATGACCAGCGAATTTCGGTGGTTAGAATAAGCAGAATGAAACACTCAAAGCTTTTCGTCGCAGCACTCGCCGCCGCCTGCGTATCGACGGCCACTTCGTGCACCACCCAGCCCCTCCCATTCGAGCAAACACCCGCCGCACCGGCTTCGCAGGAAGCAGAGGCCGAGCCCGATGCCGATCCAGGCGAGATGGACGAGCCCGCCTTCGAAGACGCCATCATTGCCATCTGGTCAAAGACGGACGAGATGCGTGGCATCGGCGTTCCCGAGTCCGAAATCGAAGACCTGCAGGCCCGCACCGACAAGCGCGACGAGTCCATGGGGCAGCGCGCCATGTTCTACGTCACCGAGGCGGACAAGCTCAGCGAACAGTACGCGTCCGTAACCGAAGACGGGTCTTAAGCCCAGAGCGGGCCTGTGCGCGTGTGGTACCCCGCGGGCTCCACGTGCACGATGGTTTCCGATTCGCCGATGGCTTCGGTGATGCCGTCCTCGATGGCGTCAGCGTGTTCGTGGGAGTACGCCACTGTCCAGCCGCCGGGTACCTGCACCACGAGGCTGATGAGCCGATCCCGCCCAAACGCAGCCGTGCGCACAGACGTGAACTCGACGTCGTGCTCGGCGACGTAGCTATTAAGGAAGCCGTGCAGCTTCTCCAGCTCATCTTGCGGTAGCGCTTCCGAGAGCAGCCCAAGAATGGCGCCTTTGAGCAGGCGGTAGCCAGTGAACAGGACGTTGAAGCCGACGCACAGCGCGATGATCGGGTCGAGCAACTGCCAGCCGGTAATCCAGACCGCCACGATGCCCACGATCACGCCAACCGTGGTCCACACATCAGTAAGGAGGTGGTGGCCGTCGGCATCCAGTGTTGACGAACGGTACTTCTTACCGGCCTTCACCAGCGCAACACCGACTACGAGGTTTAATACAGTCGCAGCAACAGAGAATGCCAAACCGATGCCGATCTGCTCGACCGGCTGTGGATGCAGGATGCGTTGTACCGACGTATAGATAATGGCCACCGATGCAACCAAGATGAGGGAGCCTTCCACCTGTGCGGAAAAGTACTCTGCTTTGGCGTGGCCGAAGTTGTGGTTCTCATCCGCGGGCTTCGCGGAGAGTTTGAGTGCCCACAGGCCCACGAGTGCAGCGATCAGGTTAATGACGGATTCGATGGCGTCGGACAAGAAGCCGACTGATCCCGTCACTCCAGCTGCGATTACCTTGAGCGCAATAGTAAGGACTGACGCGGCAATCGAGAGCCACATGAACTGTTCGAGGCGGCGCTGCTCCTGTTTGCGCTCGGTGTTTATTTCGGCAAGTGGCATGGTTGTTCTTTCGTCTTCCCTAATTGACCTGCATTATCGTAACAGTCGGGGAAGGGCAAAAGACGTTTGCTTGGCAGGGTCGGTGATGAGTGATGCCAGCCCGCCCCGAAAATGGTCTATCAAAACCGCGGTGTACCTTAATGAATATCAAGCGAATATTTGATAATTGATTTATAAATAAATGAAACGGAAAGTATGGGTTGTTCAAACAAACAATTGAGTCTTACAATGTCAAGCAAACGTTTGAAATTTAATGTTTTGGGCCCCATTTCTGTGGTAATTCTGGGAAGTATGTAGATATGCAGTACGTTTGCACTGCATTGAGTGACCCCTAATCGGGGGTAGTCAAAATGTATAAAAACATGAATGTAACTTTCATAAAGACACTCGGGGCGGGATTATATATGCATTCCGTAGCAAACTATGCAAATAGAGCCTTAGGGAATTCTGAATTCTTGTCAGGAATGTATGGTGATTGGCATGTCAAATACTTCTAGCGCCACTGCGGCAGCGGACATCAAGGGTCCGCCAATCAAACCAGTGAGCCACGGCAAGGCGGTTTTGTTCCTTGCGCTTGGTACAGCATTCCTTGCCGGCACCCCGCTGTGGGTAAAGGCGACAAACATGGATCCAGCGACGCAGGCCTTCCTGCGCGTCGTGATCGGTTGCCTCGTGTTGATCCCGTTCGGTGTTATGGAAATCCGCAAGAAGGCGTCGCTGAGCAAGAAGGGCATCATGCTCTCCATTGCCTCCGGCCTCTTCCTGGGCGTGGACTTCACGTGCTGGAACTACTCCATCTTCTATGTCGGCGCCGGCATTGCCGCAATTCTGCTGAACCTGCAGGTCATCATCGTGCCGATGCTTACGGCAGTCTTTGATAAGTACAAGATTCCGCCGGTCTTCCTGATCCTTGTCCCGATCATGGCCGTCGGTGTGATGCTGACCGGTGGCGTCTTCGAGGCCTCTGAGGCATCTGGTGGACCGGAGTCCATCTACGGCATTAAGACTGCAACCCTGGGTACCATCTTCGGCCTGACCTCGGGCGTGTGCTACTCCTTCTACCTGTACCTCTCCCGTAAGGCTGGTACCTCCGCACGTAAGGACCTGTACGTCCAACCGATGATGTACACGATGATGGCGCAGGCAGTCCCGCCAACAATCGTGGCATTCTTCATCTCCCCGCGTAAGGGATTCGACTTCGTGAACGGTGTTCTGATCGACGGCCAGCTCCCGCTGGTTGATCCTGAGCACACCGTCGGTGACGCGCTGACCACTTGGAACTGGTTCAACCTGATCTGCTTGGCTATCCTCGGCCAGGCGCTGGCATGGACCTTCGTCCAGTACGGCACGGTTTGGCTCGACCCGACCCTGTCCGCAGGTATCCTGCTGCTCTCGCCGGTGACCTCCGTCATCATTGCAGCTCCGCTGTTCGGCGAGATCCCATCGGTACTCCAGATCATCGGTATCTTCCTGATTCTGGGTACAGTGGCATACCAGAACGGACTGTTCTCAATGTTTACAAAATCGAAGATGAAAACCGACCATGAGAATCCGGACCACTCACTCGATGAACAACTCATCAGAGAGGGATTAGCGCCCGGACACTCACCGGAAGAAGCCTCGGATAACCCGAAGAAGCATCACCATCACCACTAATTCGGAGTAGGTTCGGGGCGAACCGAAAAAATTTCACACAATGAGTGAAAACTGAACCCCGTCTGTTCCAGAAGGCACAGACGGGGCGTCGGCAAATAATCGAATATCAATCGTCAACGAGCAAGGAGAAGAAATGAAGCTGACCCAACGCGAACAGGAAAAGCTGCTCATCGTGGTTGCTGCTGATGTGGCACGTCGCCGCAAGGAACGCGGCGTGAAGCTGAACTACCCAGAGTCGGTAGCCCTCATCACGGATTACCTCATGGAAGGCGCCCGCGATGGCAAGACGGTAGCGCAGCTGATGTCCGAGGGCATCCAGGTGCTTACCCGTGACGATGTCATGGAAGGCGTTCCAGAGATGATCTCTGACGTTCAGGTTGAGGCAACCTTCCCTGACGGCACCAAGCTTGTCACTGTCCACAACCCAATCCGATAAAAGGAGACTATCCATGATTCCAGGCGAGTACTTCATCACTGAAGGCAAGGTCATCCTGAACGAAGGCAGCGAGCCAATCACGCTTGAGGTGAAGAACACCGGCGACCGCCCGATCCAGGTCGGTTCCCACTTCCACTTCGCAGAGGCAAACAGCGCCCTCGAGTTCGACCGTGAAGCTGCGATGGGCAAGCGCCTCGACATCCCGTCGGGCACCGCAGCCCGTCTCGAGCCAGGCGATTCCCGCACTGTTGAGCTGATCGACTTCGGCGGCAAGCGCGAAGTTCACGGCTTCAACGGCAAGGTCAACGGCCCAGTCAAGTAAACGGATTACGAAACCTTTAAGGAAGGGAACAAAATGGCATTTGAGATGGATAGGCGTCAGTACGCCGAGCTTTACGGCCCACACACCGGTGACGGCGTCCGCCTCGCGGACACCTCGCTGATCGCACGCGTTGAGAAGAACCTGCTGAAGCCAGGCGAAGAAGTCAACTTCGGTGGCGGCAAGGTTATCCGCGACGGCATGGGTCAGAACTCCCGTGTTACTGGTGAAGAACTGATTCCGGACCTCGTCATTACCGGCCCGATCATTATTGACTACACCGGTATCTACGTTGCTGACATCGGCATCAAGGACGGCAAGATCCTCAAGATCGGCCGTGCAGGTAACCCAGATATCCAGGACGGCATCGACATCGTTGTCGGCGTCGCAACCGAGGTCATCGGCGGCGAGGGCAAGATCGTCACCGCTGGTGCAGTGGATACCCACATTCACTTCATTTCCCCAGAGCAGGTCCTGGCTGCGCTGGACAACGGCACCACCACGCTCATCGGTGGCGGCGTTGGCCCGGTTGATTCCACCAACGCAACCACCGTCTCCGCTGGTGCGACCAACATCAAGCACATGATCGAGGCTTCGGTTGACTTCCCGGTCAACGTTGGATTCCTGGGCAAGGGCCACGCGTCCGCGCTCAACCCGCTGCGTGAGCAGATCAAGGCCGGCGCTATCGGCCTGAAGATTCACGAGGACTGGGGCGCGACCGCGAACACCATCGACAACGCGCTCAAGGTCGCGGACGAGATGGACGTCCAGATCGCGATCCACACCGACACCCTCAACGAGGGTGGCTTCGTGGACAACACCATCAAGGCAATTGACGGCCGCGTCATCCACACCTTCCACACCGAGGGTGCTGGCGGCGGTCACGCGCCGGACATCATTGAGCTGGCTGGCCACTCCAACGTGCTGCCAGCGTCGACCAACCCGACGCTGCCGTACACCCACAACACGCTTGAAGAGCACCTTGACATGATCATGGTCTGCCACCACCTGAACCCGGATCTTCCGGAGGACGTGGCGTTCGCAGACTCCCGTATCCGCAAGGAGACCATCGCGGCGGAGGACGTCCTGCACGACATGGGCATCCTCTCCATCACCTCCTCTGACTCCCAGGCAATGGGCCGCGTCGGCGAGGTCGTGCTGCGCACCTGGCAGGTCGCTGACCGTATGAAGCAGCAGCGTGGTCCGCTCGAGGGTGACTCCGAGGGCAACGACAACGAGCGCATCAAGCGTTACGTGTCCAAGTACACCATCAACCCAGCGATCGCTCACGGTATCGCGCACGCAGTCGGTTCCGTTGAAGAGGGCAAGCTTGCTGACCTGGTGGTCTGGGAGCCGGCACACTTCGGCGTCAAGCCGCTGCTCGTGCTCAAGTCCGGCTACGTTGCACGCGCAGAGATGGGTGACTCCAACGCATCCATTCCGACGCCACAGCCACGTACGATGCGTTACTCCTACGCGGCATACGGCGATGCAGTTCGTCGCACCAGCGTCACCTTCCTGCCGACGGCCGCATTCGAGGCCGGCGTGCCGGATCAGCTGAACACGAACCGCAGGTTTGTTGAGGCGAAGGGCATCCGCAACCTCTCCAAGGCAGACATGAAGTACAACTCCGAGACGCCTGACATCAAGGTCGATCCGGAGACCTACGTGCTGACCGTCAACGGTGAGGAAATCCACTCCGAGCCAGCTGAAGAACTGGCTATGGCACAGCGCTACTTCCTGTTCTAAGGTGGACGTGTAGCAGAAGCGAGCGGGGGCAGCAGACGCTGCCTACGCTCGCTTTTTCTCTTTCTGCGACAAAAACTATTGAAAGGTACTTATCGTAAAATGATCGTTACTGAGATTCTCGGCAACGTGAATACAACCGAGGGTATTGATGCGTCGAACTGCGACTACGTCGTGTTCGACAACGAATCCCGCGTCAAGCGCATTCAGCGCCTGACCACCGAGCAAGGCACCGAGCTCGGCATCCGTCTCGACAACGACTTCCGTGAGTTCGTCGACGGTGACATTCTTGCCCGCGAGGGGGACAAGCTGATCGTCGCGAAAATCGCGGCTTCCGATGTCCTGGTGATCGAACCTGCAACGATCCGCGAGGCGCTCGAGGTTGCGCACGCGCTCGGTAACCGCCACCTCCAGGCACAGTTCTTCGCCGCAGGCGAGAATGCATTCGACAAGGACGTTATGGTTGTGCGGTACGACCACACCGTCGAGCACCATATCCAGCACACCGGTGTGTCCTACCACCGCGGTGAATACGTGATGCCAAAGGCGTTCCGTCATGCAGAGCACACCCACTAATCGCAGCCAGCTCGTCGTCTGGCACCTCACCGACTCCGCCCTGCCAACTGGTGGCTTTGCGCACTCCGCGGGCATGGAAACGTACCTGCAGCGTGACGTCATCCGCGACGCCGACACGTTCGCGACGTGGCTGCGCGGCTACCTGTACCAGGCCACGTTTAATGACGCCCTGGCGGCCAGGTTCGCCATCGAGCTGCAGCAGTCTGGCCTGTCGGAGGCGGAGCGCGTCGAAAAGCTCGCTGAGCTCGATGCCCTGGTGCATGCGACGCAGACGCCGAAGGAGCTGCGCGCCGCGATGCAGTCGATGGGTCGGCGCATGTCGAAGGTTGCCAAGATTGTCGACGCCAACGATGCGCTCGTCACCGAGTACGACCGCGGGCTTGCGGTCCGTGAGTACAAGGGCAACCCCGGCATTGCGTTCGGGCTGGTGCTCGGCGCGGCTGGCGTGGAGGAGTACACCGCTGTCGAGGCGTACCTCATGCAGCTTGCGACCTCGATGGTGCAGAACGCGATCCGCGCGATCCCGCTCGGCCAGGACGCGGGCCAGCGTCTGCTGGTTGGCGTGTATGACTGGGTGTCGCGTTACGCCGCGGTGACCATGGAGCACACGATCCACGACTTGGGTGTGGCGGCGCCGGATATGGAAATTGCGCAGATGGAACACGAGTTCCTGCACTCGCGAATGTTTATGTCTTAAAACTTGGAAGGAAGATAGAAGTATGTCAGTAATCAAGATTGGCGTCGGTGGCCCTGTCGGCTCCGGCAAGACGCAGCTCATTGAGCGTATTACGCGCGCCCTGGAGGGAGAGATCTCCATGGCCGCGATTACCAACGACATTTACACCACCGAGGATGCCCGCATCCTGGCTCGCGACGGCGTGCTGCCGGAGGACCGCATCATTGGTGTTGAGACCGGTGGCTGCCCGCACACCGCTATTCGCGAAGACACCTCGATGAACGAGGCCGCCTACGAGGAGCTTCTGAACCGGCACCCGGACCTGGAGCTGGTGTTCATGGAGTCCGGCGGTGACAACCTGTCCGCGACGTTCTCCCCGGAGCTCGTCGACTTCTCGATTTACATCATCGACGTTGCGCAGGGCGAGAAGATTCCGCGCAAGGCAGGCCAGGGCATGATCAAGTCCGACCTGTTCGTGATTAACAAGACGGACCTCGCTCCGTACGTTGGCGCGGACCTGCAGGTCATGGCCGACGACTCGAAGAAGTTCCGCGGTGACAAGCCGTTCGTGCTGACCAACCTCAAGACCGACGAGGGCCTTGACCAGGTCATCGAGTGGATTCGTCGAGATGTGCTTATGCAAGATCTCGACACCAAGGCGTAGCTTGATGTGGGGCGAGTCAAGCGCGGTCTTCACTCACGAACCGCCGCATGAGGAAACTGGTGTACTGGAGCTTGGTATCGGCATTGGCGGTACCAAGTCCGTAGCGAAACGGCAGTACCACGAGGGTGCGTTCAAGATCATCCGCCCGCACTACCTGGATGATTCCGGGCAGGTCTACTACACCATCGCGAACCCCGGTGGGGGATACGTTGGTGGGGACGTGTACCGGATGGAAGTCGAAGTAGAGCCGGACGCGTCCGTGCTTTTGACTGACCAGTCCGCGGCGAAGGTGTACCGCACCCCGGACGACTACGTTGTACAGAACGTGGAGTTCACCCTGCACGGCAACGCCGTGATGGAGTACATCCCGGATCAGCTGATCCTGTACCGGGAGGCGGACTTCCGCCAGCAAATTACCGTCAACATGGACGCGGAGTCGCAGCTGTTCATGTCGGACATCGTCACGCCGGGCTGGTCGCCGGATGGTCGCCAGTTCCTGTACGAGCAGGCGCACCTGCGTAACGTCGTTCGTGTCGACGGCAAGCTGGCCGTCGTGGACAACGTGCGCATCGAGCCGACGAAGGAACTCTTCAACGACGTGAAGGAGTCCTTCCTGGGGCAGCACACCCACTTCGCAACGGCGATCTGCATCGACCCGAACATGACGCCGGAGCTGCTGGAGAAGGTCCGGGATGCAGTGCGCAACTCCCTGGAGGGCAAGGGCACTGCGAGCGCTTCGGTCACAGAGACCGAAGTTCCTGGCTTTGTGCTTCGCGGTGTTGCTGACTGGACGGAGGACCTGATGCGCATCATCAAGGCTGCGGCGAACGTCGTTCGCGCCGAGACGCGCGGCCAGGGGCCGATCGACCTGCGCCAGTACTAGTTACTTGCTATCGGCCGAATCCGGGCCATGTCCATGTTCGTGGGCATGGCCCGCACCTATCCAGTGCAACAGCTCGTGGATGTCATTGTCCGCGATGGCGTAATAGATGCTGCGGCCGTCTCGTTTCGAGGACACCGTGCCGTTGTTCTCCATCGCGCGTAGCGCGGCGGACGCGGTTGCGATACGAAGCTCGGTGACCTCCGCGAGCTCGGTCACGGTCAGCTTGTGCTGGCCGGCGTGGTGAATCGCAGCAAGCAGCGTCAACCGGGTCTGGTCCCCGAGGATCTTGAAAATCCCGGTCCAATGGGGGAAATCTACTGACTGAGCCACTACTGAAACCTTTCTGGAATCCTAAAATTCACTACACCGGATGGGAAATATGCAGCACCGGGATGTCCTGGCTATCTCGGTCTAGGTTACCGCTCACACCGAAAACATTCTCAAGGACCGCCGGAGTAAGCACATCGTCTGGCGCGCCGTTGCCCTTGAGCTGCTTATCGTGCAGCAGCAGGAGGCGATCGCAGTAGCGCGCGGCGAGCGCCAGGTCATGAATCGCCAGCACAATCACCGTGTTGTGTTCACGGGACAGGTGGCGAAGCATGTTCATCAGCTTGTACTGGTGATGCAGGTCGAGGTGGTTTGTCGGCTCGTCCAGCAGCATCACCTTTGAACGCTGCGCCATCGCGCGCGCAACCATGGCGCGTTGGATCTGGCCGCCGGAGAGCTCCGACATCTTCTGGTCCACGATGCCCTCGAGGTCCGCGTGACGCAGGGCGTGAAGGATAATCTCCTCGTCCTCCGGCTGGGCTTGCGCGAACGGTCCACGGCCGGCGCTGCGGCCCAGCTGGATCACCTCGCGCACGGTCAGTGGAATCTTGTCGCCAGAGTGCTGCGCAACGTAGGACAGTACGTGGACGCGCTCGGTGCGAGGGTAGTCGCGGAGCGGTTTGCCGTCGAAGAGCACATCGCCAGTGAATGGGTGCACCCCGGCGATGGATTTGAGCAACGTCGATTTGCCGCAGCCGTTCGGGCCCACGAGCCCAATGACCGACGGGGCGTCGAGCTCAAACGAGATGCCGCTCAGGATAGTCGTGCCTGGGAAGCCCGTTTCGAGGTTCTTGACTTCTAACATCAGTGCTTCCTCCGCAGGATCAAGAAGAATGCCGGGACACCGATGAGCGCGGTGATCACGCCGACAGGCAGTTCCTGCGGGGCGAACAGCGCGCGGGCGATGGCGTCGGCAACTACGAGGGTGATCGCGCCGACCACCGCGGAAATCGGGATCAAGCTGGCGTGCCGCGGCCCGGAAATCATGCGCACGGCGTGCGGAACAATCAAGCCCACAAACCCGATCGCGCCGACGGACGCGACCGTGGCCGCCGTCATCAGCGACACCGCAACCAGCACCGCGTAGCGCAGCGCCACAACGGGAATCCCCATCGTGGACGCGGTCGCATCACCGAGGGAGAGCGCATCCAGGTAGCGTGACATCATCCACAACGCCACCGTGCCGATGGTGCCGACGATGAACACCGCAATCACGGTGTACCAGCGCGCGGCGCTAAGCACGCCAAGCAGCCAGAACATGATGCCGCGGGTCGACTCAGCGTTACCGGACGCGGTGACAATCAGCGAGGTCAGCGACTGGAACAGGAACCCAATCAGCACACCGGTGAGCACCACACGCGCGGCATCGGCAGCGCTGTTGCGCAGCAGCAGCATCAACATGCCGAAGGACACGAGTGCGCCCACCGCAGCACCGGCGATGATGCCGTACTGCCAGGTGGAAAACAGGATCGCCACCACGGCACCTGTTGACGCGCCCGAGGAAATACCCAGCAGGTACGGCTCGGCCAGGTCATTATGTGTGATGGCCTGCATCGCCACGCCGGACACCGCGAGGATGCCGCCCACCATCGCAGCCATCAGGATGCGCGGGATGCGAAGCTCCGTCAGGATGGACATGCGCAGTGGGGAAGGTGCCGGGTAGGCCGGATCGAAAATGCCGCGCAGCTCAGTAAAGCTCAGGGAGCTTGAGCCAATCGGAATAGAACAAACCATCGCGAGTACCAGCAGTACTAACGCGATGGCTGAAACAGTGACGGTTTTCTTCACAGCTACTTGGTTGCTCCGTCGAAGAGGCCGTCGTCAATTGCCTTGGAGATGTTCTGCACAACTTCGTAGGAACGAGCGGAAGCCGAGGTAGCGACGCCAGGAACCACAATGTACATGTTGTTTTTGACTGCCTTCATCTCCTTGGTGCCAGGGGTGGCTTCGAGGTCAGCGACCTTCTCCTCCCACTTGTCGCCAGGCTCGCCGCGGCCAGGCAGGTCCGCGAGGATAATCACGTCCGGGTCAGCCTCAGCGACAGCCTCCCACGACACCTGTGGCCACTCTTCATCCAGGTTGGCGAAGACGTTGGTCATGCCGGTGCGCTCACCCATGTTGGTCACGATCGACGGGCCGCCAGCGACGTACGGGGAACCGCCAACAGAGGAGTAGAGCAGCATGAACGTGGTGCCCTCAGGCGCCTGCTTCGCGTTCTCCAGCTCGGAGTTCTGCTTCTCGATGAGCTTCTTCGCCTCTTCTTCGCGGCCGAAGAGCTTGCCCAGGTCCTCGAGGTCCTTCGCGATCAGCTGGAAGGAGTCCTTGCCCTTGTTGTCGCCGTAGGACGGGCACTCACTGTTCGGGTTGAAGGTGGCGATGCCCAGCTTTGCCCACTCCTCGCGGGTACCTGCGGCGTCAGCGCGCCAGTTCAGCTCGAACGGGGAGAAGATGAAGTCCGTGTCCGCGTCACGCAGCTGCTCCGAGTTCGGCACCGACGGACTGACTTCCTTCAGACCGTCGAGGGAGAAGCCAGCTGGTGGCAGGTCCTTCTGGTGGCCGTAGCCTGCAATCTGATCCTTGGCGCCGAGCAACAGCAGGGTGTCCGTTGCGCCCTGCTCGAGCGTGGTCGCACGCTGGACCGGTCCCTGAACGGTGACCTCGGTGCCACAGTTATCGATGGTGATGGCGGAGTCGGACTGTGCCTGTGGGGTTTGCTCATCCGTGGAGCTGCAGCCGGTCAGAGCCAGCCCTGCGACGAGAACAGAACCAAGAGCTGCAGAGATTGCGCGCATGGAGCTTCCTTTCAAACAATCAATGATCTGACAGAATGAGACTAGCGCGAAACCTTAGGAAAAGCTAGAAAAATATTTATGAGCGACGAAGACGCATCACACGATACGGAACTCCAGTGTCAAGGAACTCCTCGCCCTCGGCGACAAGGCCGAACTGCTCGTAGTAGGGGACCAGGCCAGACTGTGCCTCGACGATGAGGTCGCCCGGCCAGCGCTCGGTGAGCTGGATGCCCGTTCGCGCGATCTGCGCGCCCAGGCCTGTGCCGCGAGCGGCCGGGGCGACGACGAAACGGCCAAACTGGGAACCCGTTGCGGTGGGAAAGACGCGGGCGCAGCCCTCCAACACCGCACCGTTCCACGCGAGCAGGTGCAGCGTGTCCGGATGCGCGTCCTGGTCGTCGAGCTCCCGGTACGGGCAGTGCTGCTCGGCGACGAAGACGTCGACGCGGAGCTTGAATAGTTCGAACGCCTTGAGCGAGGTGAGCTCCGAAAGCGGTGCTACTTGGATTCGGTGTGCGCTCATTGCGGGAGGGCCTTTCCGCTCGCAGGATCTGAGTATGGTTCGATGCGGCGCGTCGGGCTGTATGAGAGGCGGCGGTGCAGCGACTCGAACGGGCCCTGCTTGCCCATGCGCTCAAGCAGGGCGGCGAGCGCCACCGACAGCAGCCACACCGCGGTCCCGAGCAATATTGGGCGGAGCTCCCCGAGACCCGGCAGCCACGAGTAGCCGATCAGTACCGCGGTCGGAAGCAACACGAACGTCTGCAGAAGGTAGCCGGACATGGAGCGCTTCCCCAGGGCGATCATCGGCATCGTCCAGCGCGGTGGCTGCTGGTTCCAGTGCTGCGTTGCCAGCGCGAACGCAGCCAGGATGCCCGGTCCGGTGAGCATCCCGAAGCTCTGGTTCAAAATTGACCAAAATGCCGCTGTCGACGCAGGCAGGATACCCAGCTGTGCAAGCCCAAGTGGGATGCCGATCGCAACAACGACAGCGACGGCCACCGCTACCCAAATCCACAGCGTCCGCGCGTGCTCATTCACGTCAGTGAGCACGCCGTCACGCGCCCACACAAAACCAATCAGGGAAAGCGCGCCCAGCTGGATCACAACGAGGGGCTGCGAGAAAAACATGTAGATCGCGAACTCTTGGTTCCCAGCAAAGTACGTGGCAAAGGAGCTAGCATCCGGCGCCGGCGTAGCAAGTTCTAGGGGTGTTCCATAGAA
The DNA here is from genome assembly GCF_054166365.1 of Corynebacterium sp. UMB8791. NCBI lineage: Bacteria > Bacillati > Actinomycetota > Actinomycetes > Mycobacteriales > Corynebacteriaceae > Corynebacterium > Corynebacterium sp. UMB8791. The sequence goes on from NZ_JBSZCG010000103.1 coordinate 112,891, forward strand.
AAACACCGCAACCAGCGAGTACACAATGCACGACAGTCCCAGAATGATGCCAGCAATGACGTAGAGCACCCCCGAGCGCACGCGCAGGAACAGCGCCATCAGCACACCAATAAGCCCGTAGGTCAACATGATGTCGCCGCTAAACAGCAGCCACATGTGTGCCAGGCCAAAGAGCGCGAGCATCCCGTAGCGCTTCGCCAGCACGCGCCGGGCAGCACCTGCCGGATACCCTTTGCGAGCCAAACTCGCCGCGACCAGACCGAAGCCGAAGCCGAGGAGCGTTGAGAACATCGGCAGGCCACGGACGTGCACGAACATCGCCGCGAAGACCGTCGCGGCTTGGTCAGCCACCGTGCCTGGGTGCTCGCCTGTCACGGTAGTACTTAAAGGAGTGAGCCAGTACGAAATCGCGTTGGCTACGGCGATGCCGAGCAGCGCCAAACCCCGCGCGATATCCGGGACGACGAGCCGTGTACGTTGCTGTTGCTCTACGGTACGCATGCAACGAAAGCGTACGGCAGGCCTACCCTCGCATCAACCACGGAGACGTAGAGACCAAGATGGCCTGGATACTGCGGTCAAGCACCGGCTGCAGGTCAGGGGCGAAGTACGGCGAGTGGTTCGAAGGGGCGCCGTCGATATCTTTGACACTGCCCAAGAACCAGTAGAAGTACGGGGCGCCGAACGCGTTGCCAATCGTGGGGAAGTCCTCGGAGCCGGAAAGCCTGCCGAAGTCGCCCACCTCGTCGAAGTTCTTCCGGAACGCGGTCATGACAGTGTCGGCCGTCGCCTCGTCGTTGTGGAACTCCGGTGCACCACCGATGCGCTCGAACGCGGGCGGCTTTGGCGTGCCAGCGGCCTCGCACTCTGCGCGAACGATCCGCTTGATGGAGGCGTTGAGCTTCTCCGAAAGCTCGGAGGTAAACGCGCGCGTGGAAACGGAAATCTCGGCCGTCGCGGCAATTGTGTTCGCCGAGTTGCCCGCGTGGACCGCGCCAACCGTGACTACGGCCATGTCCTGCGGGTCCACTTCGCGTGCAACGATCGTTTGCAGCCGAGTGATAATGCTTGCCGCGATCACCACCGGGTCGATGCCGTTGTGCGGTTGCGAGCCGTGGGCACCCTGCCCGAAAATGGTGACCTTCGTCTGTTCGGCCGCAGCGAATACTGGCCCTGGTAGTGCGCCGAGGCCGTAGTTCGGCAGCATCGGTCCCACGTGCTGGCCAAGCACTACCTCGGGGGTAGGTACCTTCGTGGCTAGCCCCGCGTCGGCCATGTCCTGGGCGCCAGCGCCGGTCTCCTCACCAGGCTGGAAGATGGCAAGGAAGGTGCCGCTCCACGCGTCGGTATTTTCCTGCAGCAGGCGAACCGCACCCAACAGTGCGGTCGTGTGCATGTCGTGGCCGCAGGCGTGCATGATGCCCAGCTCCGGGGAAGCCGAGTACTCAAGCCCCGTTTCTTCCTTGATTGGGAGGGCGTCAAAGTCGGCGCGGAAACCGACAGTTGGGCCGTCGCCGTTTCGTACGACGCCCACGAGCCCCGTTGTGCCGACGGGCACCACCTCGACGCCGAGCGCCTCCAGCTCCTCCTGAATGCGAGCGGAGGTAGCAAACTCCTGCATGGACAGTTCGGGGTTCTGGTGGAACCACTTGTACAAATTCTCTAGCTCACCGCGGTGAGCTTCCAGGCTTTGTAGGAACGGCGTGAACTTTTCTTCTAGGCGCATGGCTTGAGCATAGTTCCGCACTCACACCTTTTGTGCTGGCTGCCGTGCCGATGGGGCAAATTAGGGCAAAAGGTGGCATTGTGTACTCAAGAAACGTCTGTGGTCGGAGTGGAAGGGTGCCTATGTTGCTTCGCCGAGTGTGTGCGCTCGTTGCTGGGGTTGGAATCGCGGTCGCAGGGGTGGGGCTCGCGCCACCGGCAATAGCGCAGGTGCGCTCGGAGTACGAGGGCAACGTCGACCCAAACTATGTCTGGCGTAGCGACGCCGCTTCGAAGCTACTCGCCGGAAAACCTTGGACCGACTACGTGCTGCACCGCGTGCCCGGTTCCTTCCACGACGCCCCGCGGATTCCGGAGGCCTCGAACCAAGCGCTCACTCGGGGGACGGTGCAGGCCGACCAGACGAACTTCGAGTCGGTGCTGGAGCCTTCCGCGGCTTCGGCGGCGCCGACACCTGGGGTGCCGCGCAGGAGCGTGCCAGAGACGGCCGTCGTCGCTACGGCCGCGCCGCCTACGAGGCCTGACCATTGGAGAAATTTACGCCGACTGACGGGAGTCGGCGTTGGTGTAGGTGCTGTGCTCATCGCTGTCCCTTCGAATGCGAGGATTTTCTACAGAAAAGTCGTGAATAAATGTAATACCAATTACCTATTTTCGAATGTAGTGATTTTCAATCGAAAGTTGGAAACCCTCGCGGGGGTGCTGGCCGAATCGGGGGTTTGGCCTGCTAACTGGTAGAGTAGTGGGGTCAATCCTGTCTGGAGTGTCCCGTCAGCCCGCTACGGTGGTTGTGACGTGCACTTTTGGCAACCGTACTGTCCACTATCTCCTGCGTGAGTGCTGCAGGAGCCAGGAGGCTTTGTGTCCGCTATATTGCAAGCGTTCAAGGACCCGGATCTTCGGAAGAAGATTCTGATTACCCTTGCGTTGATGATTCTGTACCGCATTGGTGCCCAGATTCCGACGCCTGGTGTCGACTACGCGTTGATTAACTCCCGTCTGGAGGAAGTCGCTCAGGGTGACAACGCCACGATGTTCTCCATCATCGGGCTGTTCTCTGGTGGTGCGTTGCTGCAGTTGTCCATCTTCGCGATTGGCATCATGCCGTACATTACGGCGTCGATTATCGTGCAGCTGCTGACCGTGGTGATCCCGAAGTTCGAAGAACTGAAGAAGGAAGGGCAGTCGGGCCAAACCAAGATGACGCAGTACACGCGTTACCTCACGGTTGCGCTGGCGCTGCTGCAGTCCGCAGGTATTGTGGCGCTGGCCGACCGTGAGCAGCTGCTCGGCCAGGGGATTCCGGTGCTTATTGAGGACCGCAACATCTGGACGCTCATCATGATGATCATCGTCATGACGTCGGGTGCAGTCCTGATTATGTGGCTCGGCGAGATCATCACTGAAAAGGGCGTCGGCAATGGTATGTCCCTGCTGATCTTCGCTGGTATTGCGACGAAGCTTCCGTCCGAGGGTGCCTACATCCTGAAGAACTCCGGCGCGGTTACCTTCGCCATGGTCGTTGCGGCGATCATTGCGTTGGTCGTTGGCATCATCTTCATCGAGCAGGGCCAGCGCCGCATTCCGGTGCAGTACGCGAAGCGCATGGTTGGGCGCCGTCAGTACGGCGGTTCCTCTACGTACCTGCCGCTCAAGGTCAACCAGGCTGGCGTTATTCCTGTGATTTTCGCCTCCTCACTGATGTACGTCCCTGTCTTAATCACGCAGATCGTGACCATGAACAACACGACTCCGCCGGACAACTGGTGGATGAACAACGTTATGGCGTGGCTGCAGAACCCAGGCTCCTGGCAGTACATCCTGGCGTACTTCGCCATGATCATCTTCTTCTCCTACTTCTACGTCTCTATCCAGTATGACCCGGTCGACCAGGCAGAGAATATGAAGAAGTACGGTGGCTTCATCCCAGGCATTCGTCCGGGTCGCCCAACCGCCGAGTACCTCGCGTTCGTGATGAACCGCCTCCTGTTCGTTGGCGCGCTCTACCTTGCACTCATCGCGATCCTGCCGAACCTGGCGCTCGACGCCGGCATTGGCGGCGCTGGCCGCGGTGGCATGAGTGCGTTCGGCGGTACGGCTATCCTGATTATGGTGTCCGTAGCATTGACTACGGTCAAGCAAATTGAATCCCAACTTCTCCAATCCAACTACGAAGGACTGTTGCGATAATGCGACTTGTACTACTTGGCCCTCCCGGCGCTGGCAAAGGCACTCAGGCAGCCATTCTCTCCGAGAAGCTCGGCGTTCCGCACATCTCCACCGGTGACCTGTTCCGTGCGAACATCGGCCAGGGCACCCCGCTTGGTGTCGAAGCGAAAAGCTACATCGATGCTGGCAAGCTTGTGCCGACCGATGTCACCGCACGCATGGTGGAAGACCGACTCAGCCAGGAAGATGCTGCGAACGGCTTCCTGCTCGACGGTTTCCCGCGCACCGTTGAGCAAGCAGAGATCCTGAAGGAGCTGCTGAGTAAGCAGGGCCTGAAGCTGGACGGCGTGCTCAACTTTGTTGTCGACGAAGACGTGGTGGTCGAGCGCATGCTCGCCCGTGGCCGCGCGGACGACAATGAGGAAACGATCCGCACCCGCCTCAAGGTTTACCGCGAAGAAACCGCGCCGCTGATTGATCACTACGGCGACGAGATCATCTCCATCGACGCTGTTGGTGACGTTGATGAAATCAACGAGCGCGCGATGGCGCAGCTGAAGAAGTAACATACAGCGTCTATATAGGCGCAAGGGCCGGTAGGGACTCGACGAGTGCCTACCGGCCCTTTTACGCAGTAACTCTAGGAAGGAAGCGAATGATGGGGTTCCGGAAGCGCAAGATTGTCGCAAAGACACCTGAGCAGCTCGACGCGATGGAGAAGGCAGGCCGAATCGTCGGTTTGGCGCTGCAGGAGGTGCGGGCGGCGGCCGCCCCCGGCAAGTCGACGCTTGACTTAGACAAGGTCGCGGAGGCTGTTATCCGTGATCACGGGGCCACGCCCACGTTTTTGGGGTACCAGGGGTTTCCGGGCTCGATCTGTGCATCAGTCAACGAGGTAGTCGTGCACGGAATCCCGAACAATGAGACTGTGCTCCGCGAGGGAGACCTGGTCTCTATCGACTGTGGCGCGACCTTGCATGGTTGGGTAGGGGATTCTGCGTGGACGTTCGGTGTGGGTGAGCTCGAAGCGGACGTCGAAAAGTTGAACCGGGCAACTGAATGGGTGCTGTACGAGGGGCTGAAAGCGATGGTGCCGGGCAACCGGTTGACCGACGTGTCGCATGCACTCGAACGCGCGACGTATGCAGCAGAGGAGAAGTTCGGAGTGGAGCTCGGCATTGTGGACGGGTACGGCGGCCACGCGATCGGACGCACGATGCACGAGGATCCATACCTTGCCAACGAGGGAAAACCCGGACGCGGCCCTGTGATCCAGGAGGGGTCGGTGTTGGCGATTGAGCCGATGCTGATCCTCGGCGGGGAGATCGACACGGAGGTGCTCGGTGACGACTGGACGGTCGTTTCCATCGACGGCGCCCCGGCATCGCACTGGGAGCACACGGTCGCCGCCACGGCTGACGGGCCGCGCATCCTCACTGTCCGCGAAGCGAAGTAAGCTATACTGCCCACATGCGTTATCAACCTCGACATGCGAAGCCATCCCAACTGAGCCGCAAGCTTGCCGGTTTGAGTGTTGGAATTGGCGTCGCCGCCTCCCTGCTTGCCCAGCCAGCGATGGCGGAGGCGCAGCAGATGCCAGCGATGTCTTCGAATGGTGGACTGGGTGCCCTGCTTGAGCAGACGCAGTCTCAGCTCTCCAGCATCGGCTCCAGTACGCCCGACGCACGTGAGCGAGCATGGCAAACCCGCAACTCGCTGCGCGCGCAGGCCGACGGATTGGCGGCAATCAACAAGGACCTGCCAGCCCAAGCGAAGGCCAGCATCGATGCTACTGTCGAACGCTTCTACCCAGGCCTGATCGCCGAGAAGACTCCGAAGCCAGCGCCGAAACCAGCTGCACGCCCGGCGCCACCTGCACAACCCGCGTTCGATTACGGCCCATGTCCGAAGGATGCGAAGGTGTGTGTGGACACCGGCGGACGCCGTTCCTGGCTGCAGAATAACGGCCAGATGTACTACACGGCTGACCTGATCGGTCCGGGCAGGCCTGGACTTGATACGCCGAAGGGTACGTTCTACGTCAACCGCAAGGTGAAGGATGAGATCTCGTGGGAGTTTGGCAATGCGCCGATGCCGTACGCGACGTACTTCACCAACAACGGTATCGCGTTCCACCAGGGGGATCCGTCGATTCTCTCGCACGGCTGCGTTCGCATGTACCGCGCGGACGCCCAGCGCTACTTCCAGGATCTCGCTATCGGGGACAAGGTCTTCGTCTTCTAGCTGCTCCATTCTTTTCGACGCCCACCTGCGGACTTAGCTTCGCAGGTGGGCTTGTGTTTGCGCTGGTGAAGGGATATAGTTGACCACTGGTGTTTATGCACCACGTAGTACAAGTATGTTTTACGTCAGCTACCAGCGGAAACATTGCGCATCAATGAGGATCGCTGTGTTCCGTGAGCTATAGGAAGTGGAGTGTATGGCAAAAGAAGGCGCCATTGAGGTAGAGGGTCGCATCGTCGAACCTTTGAAGAATGCTATGTTCCGTGTCGAGCTCGACAACGGGCATGAGGTCCTTGCTCACATCAGTGGCAAGATGCGCCAGCACTACATCCGCATCCTTCCTGAAGACCGGGTCATCGTGGAGCTGTCTCCATATGACCTGGACCGTGGGCGTATTACGTACCGCTACAAGTAATTTCGTTTGAAGCCTCCTTACCCAGACGCGTGGCGTTGCTGCGCGTCGCTTACCTTTGGCTACGGTGGCCAAAGCCACGTGTATCACGGCCCATCCTCCGGTACGGTCCGGATAAAGAGTCGGTTGGCGTGGGCGGATAGGGAGAAAACCGCCGTAACAACCCGAAAGGTACGTTCCACATGGCACGTCTAGCTGGTGTTGATCTTCCGCGCAATAAGCGCATGGAGATCGCACTTACTTACATTTATGGCATCGGCGCAACCCGCGCCAAGGAGCTGCTCGAGAAGACGGGCATTTCTCCAGACCTGCGTACGGACAACCTGAGCGACGATCAGCTGTCCGCACTGCGTGACGCAATCGAGTCCTCCTACACCGTAGAGGGCGACCTGCGTCGTGAGGTGCAGGCAGACATCCGCCGCAAGATTGAAATCGGCTCCTACCAGGGCCTTCGTCACCGTCGTGGCCTGCCTGTTCGCGGGCAGCGCACCAAGACGAACGCTCGCACTCGTAAGGGCCCGAAGAAGACCATCGCAGGAAAGAAGAAGTAATCCATGCCTCCTAAGACTCGTTCCGGTGCGCGCCGTGGTGGCCGTCGCATCGTAAAGAAGAACGTGGCTGCTGGCCACGCATACATCAAGTCGACCTTTAACAACACCATCGTCTCGATCACGGATCAGACCGGTGCTGTTATCTCCTGGGCTTCCTCCGGCCACGTTGGCTTCAAGGGATCCCGCAAGTCCACGCCGTTCGCTGCTCAGATGGCAGCTGAGAACGCTGCTCGCAAGGCGATGGACCACGGTATGAAGAAGGTTGACGTTTTCGTCAAGGGTCCAGGCTCCGGCCGTGAGACCGCAATCCGTTCGCTCCAGGCTGCTGGCCTGGAGGTGTCCTCGATCTCTGACGTGACCCCACAGCCGTTCAACGGCTGCCGTCCGGCGAAGCGTCGTCGCGTTTAAGGCAGAAAGGAAAAGAGGTAATACATCATGGCTCGTTATACCGGCCCTGCTACCCGTAAGTCCCGTCGCCTCCGCGTCGATCTCGTCGGCGGTGACATGTCCTTCGAGCGTCGCCCGTACCCTCCGGGGCAGGCTGGCCGCGCTCGCATCAAGGAATCTGAGTACCTGCTCCAGCTCCAGGAGAAGCAGAAGGCTCGCTTCACCTACGGAGTGATGGAGAAGCAGTTCCGTCGCTACTACGAGGAGGCCAACCGCCTCCCAGGTAAGACCGGCGACAACCTGCTGATCCTGCTTGAGTCCCGTCTGGACAACGTTGTATACCGTGCAGGTCTGGCGCGCACGCGCCGCCAGGCACGTCAGCTTGTTTCCCACGGTCACTTCACCGTGAACGGCAAGCGTATCGACGTTCCTTCTTACAAGGTCACGCAGTACGACATCATCGATGTTCGTGACAAGTCCCGCAAGATGCTCTGGTTCGAAGAGGCCCAGGACAACTTGCTGGACGCCGTTGTTCCGGCATGGCTCCAGGTCGTTCCGGACACCCTGCGCATTCTCGTGCACCAGTTGCCGGAGCGCGCTCAGATCGAGGTGCCGCTGCAGGAGCAGCTCATCGTCGAGCTCTACTCGAAGTAAGCCCGCTTACTTCACCCCGCACTGCGTCGATACGTACGTATACAAGTGGTGCGATATCTTTCCGAAAGTCCATATTCTCGCGGCTTCATATAGTGGTAGCCGGAAAAGGAGAAGTTCATGCTCATCTCACAGCGTCCGCAGCTGACCGAGGAGTACATCGATACCAACCGCTCGAAGTTCATCATCGAGCCACTCGAGCCAGGTTTTGGTTACACGCTGGGTAACTCCCTGCGCCGTACGCTGCTGTCGTCCATTCCGGGCGCAGCGGTTACCTCGATCAAGATTGATGGTGTGCTCCATGAGTTCACCACCATCAACGGTGTGAAGGAAAACGTTTCCGAGATCATCCTCAACATCAAGGACATCGTGCTGTCGTCGGAGTCCGACGAGCCAGTCGTGATGTACCTGTCCGTTGAAGGCCCGGGAGTCGTTACCGCCGGCGACATTGAGACGCCAGCTGATGTTCAGATCCACAACCCGGATCTGCACATCGCTTCGCTCAATGAGCAGGCACGCCTTGAGATGGAGCTTGTCGTGGAGCGTGGCCGTGGCTACGTCCCGGCGATGCCGAACTCTGGTGGGGAAGCCGGCCGCATTCCGGTCGACCAGATCTACTCGCCAGTGACCCGTGTTGCCTACAAGGTTGAGGCAACCCGTGTTGAGCAGCGCACCGACTTCGACAAGCTGATCATCGACGTGGAGACGAAGAACTCCATGTCTGCTCGCGACGCGTTGGCTTCGGCCGGTTCCACCCTGGTGGAGCTGTTCGGCCTGGCACGTGAGCTGAACACGGCAGCAGAAGGCATCGAGATCGGCCCGTCCCCACAGGAGACGGAGTACATCGCGGCTTACAACCTGCCGATTGAGGATCTCAACTTCTCCGTCCGGTCCTACAACTGCTTGAAGCGCGAGGGCATCAACACCGTCGGCCAGCTGGCTGAGTGCTCCGAGACCGACCTGATGGATATCCGCAACTTTGGCGAGAAGTCCATCAATGAGGTCAAGATCAAGCTCGCCTCCATGAGCCTGACGCTGAAGGACGCTCCGGAAGATTTCGACCCGACCCAGATCGAAGGCTACGACGCCGAGACTGGTGACTACGTCGACGACACCGCGGAAGAAACCGAGTAAACCAAGAGCACGCGCTCACAATCCCATACGAGGAGTACGAAAATGCCTACCCCGAAGAAGGGTGCCCGTCTCGGAGGGTCCGCCGCCCACCAGAAGCACATTCTGTCTAACCTGGCGCAGTCCCTGTTCGAGCACGGCGCCATCACGACGACCGATGCAAAGGCGAAAGCACTTCGCCCATACGCTGAGAAGCTGATCACCAAGGCGAAGGGCGGTTCCCTGCAGGAACGCCGCGCTGTTGCTGCGAAGCTTCCGAACAAGCAGATCGTTGCATACCTGTTTAACGAGCTTGCACCGAAGTTCGAAAACCGCAACGGCGGCTACACCCGCCTGATCAAGGTTGCACCTCGCTCCGGCGACAACGCTCCAATGACCCAGATTTCCCTGGTTCTGGAGCCAGCTGAGGTGAAGGCTTCCAAGGAGGACTAATCCTTCGCTGAGTGAGCTTTTCTAGCTCAACCACATGAGACCCCGCGTCCACCTTCACGGTGTCGCGGGGTTTTCGCATTCCAAGAGCACGCGACCAGTTTGCTAGCCTGTAACGAATGAACACGATGCGGCTGCGTTTCGACATCGCCTATGACGGCACCGACTTTCACGGCTGGGCCCGGCAGAAAGGCGACCTGCGGACCGTCCAAGGAACCGTTGAAGACGCGCTCGCGCTTGTGCTGCGCCACCCCGTCGCCCTGACGGTCGCGGGCCGTACGGATGCGGGGGTGCACGCCCGCGGTCAGGTTGCGCACGCGGACATTGCTCCGGAGTCATTGCAGCAGCGCTCTCTTGACGGTGATCCTGCGCGCCTGGTGCGTCGCCTTGCCAAACTGCTACCGGACGACATCCGAGTTCATCAAGTCCGGGAGGTTGCCCCTGAGTTCGACGCTCGCTTCTCGGCGATGGCGCGTCACTACATCTACCGCGTTACTACCAACCCAGCGGGGGCGCTGCCAACACGGACGCGTGACACTGCAGTGTGGGCTCGCCCAGTCGACGTGCAGCTAATGCAGCAGGCCGCCGACGTGCTGCTCGGGCTGCACGACTTCGCGGCGTTCTGCAAGCCGCGACCGCACGCGACGACGATCCGCGACGTGCACAGCTTTCGCTGGGTGGACGCTTCCACGGAGGCGGAGCCGCAGCTCTACGAGGCACACATCAGTGCCGACGCGTTCTGTTGGAACATGGTGCGCGCACTGACCGCGACGTGCCTCACGGTCGGGCAGGGCAAGCGCGACCTGGCGTGGGCCACTGGACTGCTCGACGCCACTGAGCGGCGCGCCGACGTACCGTTAGCCCCCGCGAAGGGGCTGACCTTCGACCACGTTGTGTACCCACCAGAGCAGGAGTGGGAGGCACGAGCCAACACAACTCGTGATCGGCGTTCGCTCTGAGAGCGCAAAGCGATAAGATTTCACCAGTCTCAACGTCTTAGGTCTCGAAGGAGTACGCGTGGTCACTGCCGGGATGTTCATAGCAGCGGTACTTGTGTTTGTGCTGCCAGGATTCCTGGTCAACGTCATCTCCGGCATGCGTGTGCCGGCGTCGGTGGTGGCGTCGATACCCGCGAGCTTCGGCATTATTGGCTTCAGTGCCTGGTCTTGGGGCCTGACGTCGGCGAGGTTTTCGCCGTGGACGTTCTCTGTGAGCGTGGTGTTTGTGATGTTGTGTGCTGCGGGGTGGCGCTACGCGTTTGCGCGCCGCGCCCGCGAGCGCTGGACTGGCACTGGGCAACTGTCGTGGCGTCGGGCGCTGCTGCCGGGGACTCCGCAGGAGCGGCGCGAAGGCAGCGTGGTTGACCCCGTCTGGGTGCTGCCGCTGCTTGGTGTGATTGCGGGGTCGGCGATGCTGATTAGTGACAAGCTGCGGTGGCTGCAGGGAACTCCGCTGGGTTTGGCAAATATCGTGCAGGGTTGGGATTCCCAGTGGCACGCTAATACTGTGCGCTTCATCATGGATGAGGGGATTGCGTCGCCAACGCGCATGGGGGAGCTGATGTACCAGGAGACGCACAGTTCGCTGTTGTATCCCTCGGGGTACCACGCGGGGGTTGCGTTGTTTGCCAAGACCGCTGGGATGGCGCCGATCCCCGCGCTGAATGTGGCGCAGGCGATCGTGCCATCGGTGGCGGCTTGCGTGTCCGTGGCGTGCCTGGTGTTTGCGTTTCTGCGGTCGCGGGGGCTGACGGCGCAGATCGCGGCGGGGTTCGCGCCGCTGCTGGTGTACGGTGCGCCGCAGCTGATGTGGGTGTCGGATTTTGTTGGCATGTGGCCGTACATGATGGCAGTTGCGCTCACGGGCATTGTGATTTGGCAGTTCCTGGAGGTGCCACGGCATCACAACTCGGCGTTTGCGGCGGCCATCGGGTTCTTCGGGGTGGTGGCGGTGCACCCGTCGCCGGTGACCACGATTGCGCTGGCGGTGGCCTTCGCTTGGTGCTTTTCGACGCTTCTTCGTCCCGTCCGTTCACGCCTCGTGGACACTGTCTGGTTAGCGGCCCCGGCGCTTGCCGGTGCGGTGCTGTTCCTGCCACAGATGTTTGCTGGTTCCGAGCAGGCGCAGGAGGTCGCGGGGTGGTCTACTCCGGAGGATGGCACGGCGCCAAATCCGTGGGCGCTCGCGATCACGATGGATACGCGCCACGTCACTGAGTACTTCGCGAACTACAACCCGACTGTGCTGCTGTGGCTCGCGCTCGTGGGGGCGGTGGCGCTTGTGGCGTGGCGTCGCCAGGTGTGGCCGGTGGCGTTCTACGTCCTGTCACTTGCGACGGTGGTGCAGGCAACCGCACCGCTTCCGCCGGTGCTGGACGTGGTGCCTTCGCTGGTTTCGGGGCTGCACTACAACACGGCGCACCGCCTGGTGTTGCCGGTGGTGATGTGCGTCATCGTCGCGGCGGCCATAGGGGCCTCGGTGATGATTCGGATGCTGACGTTGGCGCCGGTTGCCGCGCGTGAGGGCACGGTGGTGGCGAAGGGGGCGTCGACAATTGGGGCGGTGCTCGTGTCCCTCGTGGTGGCTGCGAGTACTGCGACCGCCGTGCACGCGAATGCAGCTCAATCGGCGGAGGGCATTTACACCGCTCCGCGCGTTGGCGGTCGAATGGTCAACGATGACGACCTGGCTGCGTTCGACTGGCTCGCGACGCAGCCTGTGGCGTGGGAAGGCGTGACCTACGGCGAGCCCGCGGACGGGCATTCGTGGCTGTATGCCTACACCGGCGTGCCGACGCTCTCCCGGCACTACCTGTGGCCAGCGAAGACACGAGGCGACGACACCGCAACCGCGTTGTTCGACGTAGAGATGCTCGGGCGCGGGGTGCTCGGCGACGCGACGGCGAAGAACGCCGTGGACCGGGCCGTTGAACGGCTGAACATCAAGTTTTACATCGCATCGCCGCCGTCGTTCTGGGCGCAGCAGCCGCCGCGCGTGAATTTGAACAATGCCACGGCCAATAGCGCGCTGACCCCGGTGTACGTGAAGGGAGACACGGTGATCTTCGCGGTGAACGAGGCGTTTACGCGCGCCGAGCTCGCGGAGATGCAGCACGACGCCGTCAAGCACGGCTCGGAACCGCTGGAGCTTTGGTAGTGTAAGGCAGCGTTATTGGTTATTGGGGGATACAACATCGGGGGTATACATGTCGCAACGTTTGTTGCCAACAACGCGACCGCAGGTGTCGGGGCACAGGTTCATGCAGCGCCGTGTGGAGCACGGCCTGATCTACGGCGACATCCGGATGATCCATGACCCGCTGGCGGCGCGGCGCCGCGCGGGGATCTTCGGGGCGGTCGGAGTGGCGTTGATCGCCGCGGTGATGGGGCTGTTCGCCTGGATGAGCCCGAACCCGCACCCCGGCGAAGCCTCGATCGTGCGAGCTACTGACGGCGGCCTGTTCGTGCGTGTCGACGGCACGTTGCACCCTGTGACGAACTTGACTTCCGCTCGCCTCATCGCCGGGGAGGCCGCCGAGCCTGCCCGCGCCGGTGGGGACTACTTGGCCACTGTGCCGCGTGGCCTGCCAGTGGGCATCGTCGCGGCTCCTGGGATGTTTGCCCCTGAGGCCACGGAGGCGCATGCCTGGTCCGCGTGCCACGCCGAGGGCAAGGTCACGGTGGTCGCGGGTCAAGCGCCTGCGCCGCTACCGAGGGGTACGGCGGTGCTGGCGGTGGCGGATCACCGGGAATGGGTCGTCGATGCGCACGGCCGCAGGCAGCTGCCGCCATCCACCACGCCGGAGGGGCGCATCATGCGCCGTGCCCTGGGGATCGACGCCACGACGTCGCGCTGGTCGCCGCCGAACGCGGTGCTCGGCGCTCTGCGCGAGGGACCGGCGTTCACGCTGCCACCGCGCCTCCCTGAGGTACTGCGCACCCCGGAGGCCACCTGGGTGCTTACGGAGCACGGCGGTGTGCAGCAAGTCTCTGACACAGCCGCCCAAGTGCTTCTCGACGCCGGCGCCGCCTCCCGCGACGTCAACCGCGCAGACATCGCGCATTACCCGGATGCGCAGCCGCCACTGGACCTGCGCATCCCGCACGAGGCTCCGCGCTGGGTGCAACCCACACAGGATACGGTGTGCGTGAACGACAAACGTGGCGCAGCCACCTGGCCGAAGGACGCCGGTGGCGTGCTCGAAGGAGCGATTGCGCTGGCGGGGACGGGCACCACGACCCACTTCGCGGGACTGCGCGAGGGTGCCGTCGGCGTGGATACAGGGCAAGGCCTGCTCGTGGTGTCGCCGGAGGGCTCCCGCCACGAGGTCGCCGGGCGGGACACGCTGGAGCTGATCGGCGTGCGCCACACCGAGGAAGCGCCGTGGCAGATCGTTGCGCTGCTGCCGAGTGGAGCTCCGCTCGAGCGGTCGGTGGCGCTGAAACCGGTGGCGTCTTAGAGCCCGCGGCGTCCGCGGCCCCCACGGAGGGAGCGCGCCACGATCGTCAGCGCGATGCATGCCAAGAGCCCACCGAGCGCCAGTCCGGCGCGCCGGACCGCAAGGGATGCGGTGGGCAACGGTGCGTCGATGGTGGTGACGGTTGCCTCGCGCGGTGGCGTGGGTGGGAGTTGCGTGACGATGTCTTCTGGGCGCAGCGCCCCGCCGTTGGGTTCCGCGGCGGCGTAGACGATCTCACGCACTTGTTGCGGTGAGAGGTGTGGATAGCGCTCGAGGAGGAGGGCGATGGCGCCACTGACGACGGGTGCGGCGAAGCTGGTGCCCACGTAGGGCTGCACGGTTGGTGTGCCGTCGGGTTGGAGCTCGCCGGTGATGCCGGTGGCGAACCCTGCGCCGTCGGACGCGAGGACCACGGGGGTGGTGCCGCGGGCGGAGAGCGGCGGCTTTGGGGATGCGATGGAGTAGTCGGCGACAGTGTGGGCGTCCTCGCGTGCGCCGACGGCAAGGACCGTGGGCATGTGCGCGGGGAAGACGGCGAAGCCGTGGGCGCATTCGTTGGTGGCGTTGCCTGCGGCGGCCACGACGACGGCACCGGAGGTTTCGGCGCGGTGGAGCGCGGCCTCCAGCTCGCGGGTGTCCAGGCTCGCGGCGAGGTAAGGCGGCATGCAGGAGACGATTGAGATGTTGATGACGCGTGCGCGTTCGTCGACGGCGTTGTTGATGGCGTCAGTGAGGGTGGCGAGTGATCCCGCGGTCTGCTCTTCGCGGTAGTGCGCGGAGGTTTGCCGGATTGAGATGAGGTGCGCTGTGGGCGCGATGCCGAGGTCGCGGCTGGCGATGATGCCGGCGACGATGGTGCCGTGGCTGTCGCAGTCGAAGAACGGATCGGGGTCGTCGGGTGTGACGAAGTCTCGGCCGGGTGTGACCGGCGGCAGTTGCGGGTGCCGCGCGATGCCGGTGTAGATGACGGCGACGCGCACCCCGCGTCCACTCGCGTGGCTGCGGGACGCGGCGACGGATGGGTCAAGCTCCGGTGGCGTGTTTCGGTCTAGTTGCAGGTGCGCAGGGCGGGCACAGGCGTAGTCCTGGGCCTGCGCCGGTGGGGCCGGGATCGAGATTGGCAGCGTCGTTCCAACGGCGAGCGGGACGCAGAGGGTGACGAAGAGGCGTCGAGAAGCAGTGGTGCGCATGGGCTTAGAGCCCCCGGATGAGGTCGAACAGCCCGGTGAGGTGCACCGCGAGCGGGATGACTGCGATGATGGCGGCGGCTTCGGCGCGCTCGAACCACACCACCGTGGTTGGCTCGAGGTCAGGCACGCGGCGCGACCAGATGACGGCGGTAGCGCACACAATGGCGATGCAGCCTGCGGCCACGAGGAACGCTGGGTGCGGGCTTGGCTCGTATACGGTGGCGAGCACCACGGCGCCGAGCGCGCCGAGGGCCAGCGCCGTCAGTGCTATTCGCGGGGTGGGGTAGTGGTGGCGCACCGCGTGGATGAGTAGCGCGCCAGCCATGCAACCGGCGAGTGCGACGCGCCAGCCCAGTGCGGCGTCCATCGTGGCAATGCCGTAGAGCGCTGGTAAGCAGCAGGTGGTCACGGCACATGCAATCGCGGCAGATACGGTCAGCGCGGTGAGGCTGCGTGTATCGACGTCATGCTGGTACACATCCGAGCGATCAAATTCCTCGCCAGCGGTGGGGATGCGTGGCACCTTCAAGCCCGCGGCGGCCGTGGCGATATGGGGCGTGAGCATGACCAGCAGCAACCCGAGCAGCACGACCACCGCCGCCCCCGCGTGGTGCTGTGGCAACCACGCACCGAGCGAGGCCGCGGCAAGGAGCAGCGCGCACACCGCCGCGAAGGTCGCGACGGCCGCACCGCACAGTCTGAGCATCGCGCCGATGACTACGCAGGACACGGCGGTGATCGCGGCGGCTAGCATCCCGATTGACGTATCGCTCGACCCGTCCCATGTAGCCGGAGGCCCAGCCACCCAGGCGCCGACTGCGAAAGGGGCCGCGCACAGAAACGCTACGTAAACCGCGCTGCTTCGCGCCGCGAGCGACAGCACCAGCGCCGCCGCAGCAGCAAGGCCCGCACCGAATGCCGAGCCACCGACCGTGCTCGCCACCGCTGCAATGCACAGCAGCCCCAACATTGTTGCGCCTATGTGCAGGCCACGCACATCGCGTGCAGAAGCCGCCGCGGCGCTGAGCGAGTGGGCCGCGTCGCGGATCACGGGCGGTGCCGCCTGCTCCTGTGGGCGCATCACCACCGTCGCGCCGTTTCGCATCTTGAGCTGGTACAACGGCATGTGTCCGTCCAGTGGGATGCCAGCTACGTTGGTGAACTCCCAAGGGCGGTGCAGCTGCGGTAGTTCCACGAAGCGCGCGATTTCGGGTATCAGCTCGTAGAGCGACGAGGACGTCGGCAAACTGAGATCGATATCGCGGTGAAGCGAAGCGACGTCGATACGAATGGTGACGTGCACGATGTGATGCGTTGCAGAAACTGCCACGATGAATCCCCCCGGAAAACAAACAAATGCGCGACTTGGCGCTTAACTTGAACAATGTAGCGCACCATCGCCTAGAATGCATGCAGAAGTTGCGCGAGGGGGAATGCGCAACCGGGGAATGCATGAGGGGGAATGCATGCTAGGTCTTGACCACGAACCAGTCGTGACACCATCGACGGCGCACACACTCGCGCCGCCACCACCACTGCCGACCGGTCAACTCCGCGCCGAAGCGGTACCGCAGGCGCACAAGGACCAGCCGATGCCACTGTTGAAAGTGCTGCTCCCGGTGGTCATGGTGGTCGCCATCGGCGCGGTGATGGCGCTGATGGTGATGTCGGGGCGCACCGTGAGCCCAATGATGCTCATCTTCCCGGTCATGATGCTTTTCGGCATGGTCACCATGTTTTCGCCGCAGGAGCGCCAGGGCGACATCGACGAGACGCGGCGGGTCTACCTGCGACACTTGGACGCACTAGCGCATCGGGCACGCAGCAACGCTGAGGTCCAGCGCGAGCACGCCGAATACCTTCACCCGGCGCCGAACGCTCTGCTCACGGCGGTGCCTGCGGAGCGTGTCTGGGAACAGTACGCCGCCTCGCCGTACGCGCTGCAGGTGCGCATTGGTGTTGGCGCGGTGGCACTGCATACCCCAATCGAGGTCGACGACCCTGGCTCGCCCGAGGACCTCGACCCGGTGTGCGCGGTGAGCCTGCGCAGGACGGTCGCCGCGGTGAACACGATCCAAGAGATGCCGATCGTGGTGGCGCTCAATGCGTTTCCCGTGATCACGATGGTGGGGCCGCGTGCGGCGGAGGTCGCGCGCTCGATCGTTGCCCAGCTGGCGTTTTTCCACGGCCCGGAGCTCGTCGGCATCGACGCCGCCCAGGCACCGAGCGAATTCGAGTGGGTGAAGTGGCTGCCGCACTCCGCCACGCCGGAAGCGGCCGAGTTCCAAGTCATACTTCTCGACGCCACCACCCACCCCTCCGTGATCTCCTTCAGCACCAGTGCCTCCAGCAGCGAGAACGTGTGCGTGCTGGTTATCCACCCGGACCCGGACTGGTTGGTGGATGAGGAGGCGTTCCACCTTGTCTGCGACGACGAACTCCACGCGCTGACCGGGATGGGCCTAGAGTTTCTGGGCAGGCCCGACAGGATTGATGCCGCAGAGGCGGAGCTCATCGCGCGCCAACTGGCGTTCTATCGCCGCCCCGAACAGCTCAGCGCCGAAAGCGCCTCCCACGGAGGCAAGCTGCTCCCGATGCTCGGCATCAACGACATCGCCGAGCTCAACGAGCACACCATGTGGACCGGACGTGAAGGCACCCGACAGCGCCTCATGGTCCCGATTGGCTCGACTGCCCAGGGCCAGGCCCTCTACCTGGACCTGAAAGAGTCCGCCCAGGGCGGGATGGGCCCGCACGGGTTGTGCATCGGTGCGACGGGGTCCGGAAAATCGGAACTTCTCAGGACGCTCGTGGTGGCGCTTGCCGCCACGCACTCGCCGGAGGAGCTCAACCTCGTGCTCGTGGACTTCAAAGGCGGCGCAACGTTTCTCGGCTGCGAGTCCTTGCCTCACACCTCGGCGGTCATTACCAACCTGGAGGACGAATCCATCCTGGTTGAGCGCATGTACGACGCCATCTCCGGTGAGATGAACCGTCGCCAGGAGCTGCTGCGCAAGGCGGGGAACTACGCCAATATCACCGACTACACCGCGGCCCGGCTCGCGGGCGAGGATCTCGCGCCGCTGCCGGCGCTGGTGATCATCCTGGACGAGTTCTCGGAGCTGCTGGCCCAGCACCCGCACTTCGCTGACCTCTTCGTCGCGGTCGGCCGCCTGGGCCGCTCGTTGGGTGTGCACCTCCTGCTTGCCTCGCAGCGGCTGGAGGAGGGCAAGCTGCGCGGGCTGGACTCGCACCTTTCTTACCGTATCGGCCTCAAGACGTTCTCCGCGGCCGAATCCCGCCAGGTGCTTGGCGTGCCGGACGCGTACGAGCTACCCAGCGAGCCCGGCGCGGGCTTCTTGTCCACGGGCTCAGGCGACTTGGAGCGTTTCCGCGCGGCGTACGTGTCGGGGCCGCTGGAGCGCGCCCGCGGCGTGACCAGGCGCGAGGCGGCCGTGGAGGTTCGCCTGTTTCACGGGTGGGAGCCTCCGCCGGTGGAGGACGCGAAGGAGAGTGTCGGTGTCGATACTGATGCGACGACGACGTTGCTGGCGGCGGTCGTCGAGAAGTCGAGGGAGGTGGCGGATGCCCTGGGCATGCGGGCGCACCAGGTGTGGCTGCCGCCGCTGCCTGCACAGATTGAGCTTTCGCAGGTCTACGGTGGCAGTGAGTCGATGCCGAAGCTGCGGGCGATTATCGGGGTGATTGACGAGCCGATCAAGCAGCGCCAGGTGCCGCTCGTGCTGGACCTGTCGGTGGCGGGTGGCCACGTGGCGCTCGCGGGCGGGCCGCAGACGGGCAAGTCGATGGCGGTGCGCACGATGGTGGCGTCGCTCGCGCTGCGCCACTCCACTGACGAGCTGTGCTTCTACATTATCGACGCCGGCTCCGGCGACTTCAGCGACGTCGCCGAACTGCCGCATGTGGCCGGTGTTGCGCAGCGCACGGACGAGGAGCGCGTGCGCCGCGTCGTCGACGAGCTGGTCGAGATGCTCGACGACTCGCAGCGGCGCACGAAGCGCCACACCGTGTTGATTGTGGACGGCTGGCACACGTTGCTCGCACCGGATGCGAAGACGGAAGACTTGCGTGAACCGCTGACTCGTCTTGCTGCGGAAGGCCCGGCTGTGGGCATTCACCTGGTTGCGACTACGCAG
The DNA here is from genome assembly GCF_054166365.1 of Corynebacterium sp. UMB8791. Classification (NCBI taxonomy): domain Bacteria; kingdom Bacillati; phylum Actinomycetota; class Actinomycetes; order Mycobacteriales; family Corynebacteriaceae; genus Corynebacterium; species Corynebacterium sp. UMB8791. The sequence goes on from NZ_JBSZCG010000103.1 coordinate 132,396, forward strand.
CGTTGGAATGCGATCCGTGCGAACGTCCGTGACGTGATCGGCACAAGGATTGAGCTGCATCTTACTGAACCGATGGACTCGGTGATTGATAGGAAGGTGCAGGCGAAACTTCCCGCGCTGCCGGGCCGCGGCATTACCGAAGAGGGGGCGTTCATGCTGGTCGCGCACACCTCCGCGCAGGACGTGGCACACGTCCGCGCAGCGACGCAGGGTCAGCCTCCGGTGCCACGCCTAAGGGTGCTGCCGAGTCACGTGGAGGTTGCGGACCTGCTCACCTCGGGAGGCCAACGTCTGCCACTCGGCGTCGGTGGACCCCGCCTTGCACCGCTGTGGAGCGAGTCTGGCCACCTGCTGGTCATCGGTGCGAGCGGTGCTGGCAAGTCCACCGCGATTGCCTCGGCCATCACCGCGATTGAGGCGATGGGCCGTGAGCAGGCCCGCATGGTGATTCTGGACGTGCGCCGCGCGCACCTCGGGCGGGCGAACCCGGACATGGTGGCGGCCTACGCAGCCTCTACCAGCGCCGTCGACGAGGCGGTCAGTGCGCTGATCACCACGCTGCGCGGCAGGCTACCAGGGTCGGATGTGACCCCGCAGCAGCTCGCGCAGCGTTCCTGGTGGGAAGGCCCGGAGCTCTATCTCGTCATCGACGACCTCGAGCTCGTCCCGGAGGACACCCTGCGCGAGCTGGCCACGCTGTTCCCGCACGCCCGCGACATCGGCCTGCACGTGGTTGCCGCCCGCAAGTTCGGTGGAGTATCACGCGCCATGTTCGGCAGCTTCCTGTCCTCGCTGAAGGACCTGTTGCCCGACGTCGTCATCCTCGACGGAACCAGGGACGAAGGCGCGCTCTTCGGAGTGTGCCCAGCCCCGCAGCCGCCCGGCCGAGGCCTGCTCGTCCAATCCGGCGAGGCCCGTGGCCTGGTCCAAGTCGCTGCACCCTACTCCGAAGGAGCCACCCTATGAAACCCGATCTCCGCATCACCATGACGCCCACGAACACCGTGTTCACCGGCGCCGCCAACGTCCACCGTTTTGACGGCCCCGGCCCACGGGAAGTCGCGCAGTACGTGCGTGGCCTGTTCGGGCCAGATCCGGGCGGCGCCGTGATCCAGATTGCCGCGACCCCCGAGGACCTCGATCAGTTTGAGCAGGCCATGAGCGGCTACGACGTCACCATCACCGGCGAGCCCCTCGAAGTGGAAGTCGACCCACCGACTGAGGAGCAGCCCGCCATCACCGCCGCAGACCTTGCGCCACGCCGCGCGTGGTGGCCGTTCGTCGCCCTCGGTGCCGCAGTGGTTGTGGTCGCAGCAATCTGCGGGTTCGTGCTCTTTCGTTTCTTATCGACGCCCTCTTCGCCCACGTCCGCCCAGGCTTCAGTAGGGGCGACATCGACCACTGTGCTGCACAGTCAACCGACGGCCTCGCGGGCGTCAACAAGCCCCTCTCCTTCTGTTGCGAGCGAGCCTACCGCCGTGCGAATCGCGCAGGACGGACTTGCGATTGAGCTGCCTCCCGGGTTCCAACTCGCGCAGCACGAGCAGGGCTGGATGGCAACAGGCGCCGACCCCGACATGCGCGTACTGATTTCCGCAGAGAACCGCTACACGCTGCCGCCCGAGCAGTTCGTAGCGCAGCTGCTCGGGGGTATCGAGCGCGACCCCGAGCTCACGCTCGTGGATCACAACCTCCACGCCGTGACGTACCGCGAGACCGCCCCCGGAGGAGCCGAAACTCTGTGGCGAACTTGGGCGCAGGATTCTTACCAGCTTTTCGTGGCGTGCCAGACGCGGCAGGCGCCCAGCAGGGTGCAGCAGGCGACGTGTCAGATGGCCTTCGACACCGCCGAATTCACGCCACCGACAGGGGAGGGGTGAGGCAAACTCGCAGCATACACGTGGTGGGAGGGTGGGGAGAAAAGTTTCTTCAACATTGAGGGAACCGGAGCACCAAAACGTGCGTCCAACTATATGAACAGCTTGGAAGGCTGTCGTTACAACCAAGACACAGTACCTAGTAGGGGGATTGAACATGGAACAGTTCAGAACAGAAGCCGACGTCATGCGCGCAACTGCCGACCGGGCAGATGACACCAACGCAAACGTCAACCGAGAAATCGACCGCGTGCAGCAGGTCGCGGAGTCCACGCGCAGCTACTGGGTGGGCAATGCGCAGCGCAGCTTCGATGACCTGATGGTCCGCTACGACGACGCGCAGCGACGCCTCTCCGAAGCGCTGCGTGACATCGCGAACAACATCCGCGACAACGCCAAGAACTACGAGAGCACCGACGCTACGAACACCGACAACTTCCGTTCGCTGTCCGGCTCAGCAGGCTTGGCTCTCTAAAACGCTCCCAGCGGTTCTCAGCAGACAAAACGACCATCTTCCGAATGTAAAGGGACATACTCATCATGCAAATCAAGTACGACTTCGCCCAGATCGCCAACGCAGCTGAAGACATGCGCTCGTCGGCGACCCGCATCACCAGCCAGCTCAACGAGCTGAAGCAGATCATCCAGCCGATGGCGCAGACCTGGGAGGGCACCGCAGCGTCCGCGTACCAGGCACACCAGGCGAAGTGGGACCAGGCCGCAGAGGATCTGAACACCATTTTGAACCAGATCGCCAGCACCGTTGAAGACGGCAACTCCACCATGCTCGCGGTAAACAACGCCGCGGCAAACAGCTGGGGATAACAACACAGAAGCTTGCTGAACAGCAAGGCGCCAGGGGGAGCGTCTTGCTGTTCAGTGCTTTGTGCTGTAAAGTTTGCAGCTTGTGTGCCGTGCTGCTTGTCGGGTCTCCACCGGCCGCCGTCTGAGCAGGATACAGCGCACAGTTTTATACGTTATGGCCGGCAGCCAACTAGACAGACTTGAAGGAGTCATGCATGTCTACTTACCACCCAAAGAGCGGTGACATTACCCGTAAGTGGTACGTCATCGACGCCACGGACGTGGTCTTGGGCAAGCTTGCGTCGACTGCAGCGGATATCCTGCGCGGCAAGCATAAGCCACAGTTCGCACCGAACGTTGACACCGGCGATCACATCATCGTGATCAACGCCGAGAAGGTCCACATCTCCTCGAACAAGCGCGATCGCGAGATGCGCTACCGCCACTCCGGCTACCCGGGTGGTCTGACTGCTATGACGCTTGGTCGTGCGCTCGACGAGCGCCCGGACCGCGTTATCGAGGAAGCTGTCAAGGGCATGATGCCGCACAACAAGCTTTCCCGCGAGTCCATCAAGAAGCTTCACGTCTTCGTCGGCTCCGAGCACCCATACGAGGCTCAGAAGCCGGAAACCTACGAGTTTAAGCAGGTGGTACAGTAATGGCTGATCAGAACAACATTGCAGCTGAGACCGACATCGACGCGGCAACCGCGGCGACGGAAGAGTTCAACTACACCATCGGTGACGCTATTGCTCCAGAGGTCGAGGAGACCCAGGACACCGTTGAGGTTGCTCCGCTGCACGAGGGCCCAATCCAGACCGTTGGTCGTCGTAAGCGCGCAATCGCTCGCGTGACCGTCGTCGAGGGCGAAGGCAAGATCACGGTCAACGGCCGTGAGTTCGAGGACTACTTTCCGAACAAGCTGCACCAGCAGGACATCCTGCTGCCGCTGACCCTGCTCGAGCGCGAGGGCCAGTTCGACATCAAGGCAAACATCAAGGGCGGCGGCCCAACCGGTCAGTCCGGTGCGCTGCGTCTGGCGATTGCCCGTGCACTGAACATCTACAACCCGGCTGAGCGCCCAACCCTGAAGAAGGCTGGTCTGCTTACCCGTGACGCTCGTGCGGTCGAGCGTAAGAAGGCTGGTCTGCACAAGGCCCGTCGTGCACCGCAGTACTCCAAGCGTTAATCACTACGCTGGTTGTATCATCAACCGCCCCCTGGCACTGGCCGGGTGGGCGGTTGTTGTTTTTGTATAGCTGTCGGTAGTGCATAATAAACAGCATGACTCGATTGTTTGGAACTGATGGTGTCCGAGGTCTCGCCAATGAGCGACTGACGGCGTCGTTGGCACTGAAGCTCGGTGCCGCCGCCGCGACCGTACTAACGAAGGACCGTGAGTCCTCGAAGCGCCGCCCGACGGCGCTGATTGGCCGCGACCCACGCGTGTCCGGCGAAATGCTTGCGGCAGCGATGGCTGCGGGCATGGCGTCGAAAGGCGTGGATGTCCTGCGTGTCGGCGTGATTCCTACTCCCGGCTTGGCGTACCTCACTGATGACTACGGTGCGGACATCGGTGTGATGATCTCCGCGTCCCACAACCCCATGCCGGATAACGGCATCAAGTTTTTCTCCGCGGGTGGCCACAAACTGCCTGATGAGGTCGAGGACGAAATTGAGCGGGCTCTCGACACGCTTGAAGAAGGCGGGCCAACCGGCACCCGTATCGGCCGCGTGATCGAGGAGGCGCCGGACGCGCAGGATCGTTACCTGACGCACCTCAAAGAGGCGATGAGCACCAGCCTGAAGGGCATCAAGGTCGTTGTGGACTGTGCGAACGGTGCGGCGTCCGAGGTCGCCCCGAAGGCGTACGAGGCCGCCGGTGCCGAGGTTGTGGCGATCTACAACGAGCCGAACGCTTTCAACATTAACGACGGCTCCGGTTCCACTCATATGGACAAGATCCAGGCGGCCGTCGTCGAATACGGTGCTGATCTTGGCGTGGCACACGACGGCGATGCGGACCGCTGCCTCGCCGTCGACGCCGAAGGCAACATCATCGACGGTGACCAGATTATGGCGATCTTGGCCTGCGGCATGAAGGCCGAGAACAACCTGCGCGACAACACGCTCGTAGCCACGGTCATGAGCAATCTGGGACTTACCCTCGCCATGGAGCGCGAAGGCATTGCACTGAAGCAGACCGCGGTGGGCGACCGTTACGTTCTCGAGGAGCTCAACCGTGGGGACTTCTCGCTTGGTGGCGAGCAGTCCGGCCACATCGTTGTCCCGGAGCACGCCACGACTGGCGACGGCACGCTGTCCGCGCTGCTGCTGATGGAACAGATGGCGGAAACCGGCAAGAGCCTCAAGGAACTCGCACAGGTGATGCAGGTGCTGCCACAGGTACTCATCAACGTGCCGGTGTCGGAGAAGTCCAAGATTATGAGCTCGCAGGAGGTGCTGGCTGCGATCGATGAGGCCGAGGAAGAGCTCGGGCACTCGGGTCGCGTGCTGCTTCGTCCTTCCGGTACTGAGGAGCTGTTCCGCGTCATGGTGGAGGCCGCTGAGGAAGAACAAGCCCGAAAGGTGGCGGGTCGCCTCGCAGCAGTCGTTGCGGCAGTGTAGAGTCCGTTGGTAAGAAATTTGGCCTCGCGGGGAACCGCGGGGCCGTTGGGGGAGTCTAACTAAGAGAAGTAGTTAGAACTGTCGGTGGTGAGCCGACGTGGATTTTGGGGGAAATTTTGAACATGGTGAACACGGTAAACACTGTGCACAACAAGGGCGTCAGCCTCAACGTTGACGCGGTGCGGTCATATTTTGCCGACGCCATCTCCGCCTACGAAGACACCGCCACGGACTTCGCCCGCCAGCAACCAGACCTGGGTGCGGACGACTTCGGTGCCGATTTTGCCTTGCAGGGCCAGCGCATCACGGCGGCGGTGCAAGCGGTCTATGCGGACTCGCTCCGGTTGTTGCAGGAGCGAACGCGGCAGTGGGAGGGGATTCGCAGCCTTGCACAGGAGGTCCGCGACGCTGACGAGGACGCCACCGATGGCATTTCGGGGGTGGGTTCCGCATGGTAACCAGCGACGTTGTCGAACAAGGGGTGCAGCGCTTCTCTCAGTCCGTTGCGACGGCCCCAGCCCTGGAGGGGCCTGAGCGCGACCAATTGCAGGCACTAGCGAAGGAAGTCATTCGGGAGCTGCAGGCCACCCGCTGCCAGGACCTACGCGGCTTCCACCAGGTCGGTGTCTCGCTGTCACAGTTCAATTGTGACGCCGTGGGCTACAGGTTTTCGTTGAAGGCGCCTTGCCAGGATACGCCGGGCAGTCAAGAGTGGTTTGAGCAGATCGGTGTGGGGCCGCGGGAGCGGTGCTCGGCAGATTCGGAGGCACAGCACTTTACACGCCTAAATGAGCTGGGAAGCTCGATCACCTCGTGCTGCAGCGCTATAGATGACGTCAAGAAGACGTCCAACCTGGCGGTGGAACAGTTCGTGGTCCTTGCGCACTCGCACCTTGAGATACTTGCGAAGCTTGGAATCGCCACCCTGATTCGCCCGTTGGTGCAGGTCGTAATTGATGCGATGCGGCAGGCGAGCCAGACAGCGAAAGAATGCAACGTAGCTGTCGCTGAGTGCCTCGATGCGATCGCGGTGTGCGTGGAGGAAGCACAACAGCCTTGCAGTCAGGCGCCCGGCGGAAAGCCAGCTGGAAGTGCGCCTGCTGCGGCGCCAGCGACGGCTGCGCACGCAGCCGGAAGCACCTCGACCGCCAGCGCGAGTGTTGCCGCACCACCTTCCGCCCCAGCACCAGCACCAGTGCCTGCCCCTGCTCCTGTGCCGCCGGCACCGCCGCAGCCGTGCGAGCGCCTTGTTTCTCTGGAGAGCGTCGGTACGCAGTCCGCGTCAGCGGCACTGGCAGGTGCGGCAGGGATCAACGTGGCCTTTAACTTCGACGTCGATGTGCATGTTAACGCGCCCATCGAGGCCGTGACACGCGACGCAGCGGCGTTGTTCGCACCGGTACAGGAGCAGTGCGACGCTGCGCAGGCGTTCACGGGCGCGTTTGCACAAACGGGCGCGGCCGTCGTCATTGAAAGCATCAACGTCTTTGCAGCAAATATCGACGCGGCCTGGCAGTGCGCGACGGAGGCTGTGGAGGTGCCGTGTGACGTCGCGGAACCAACACCACCGGCACCACCGACACCCGAGCCCGCTCCTGCGCCGGAGCCTGCACCGGCAGTCGACGAAAACGGTGTGTTCGTGCCACCTGAGCAACTCGGCGAGGTGGAGCAGCCACCAGTACCGGCCGAAAAGCAAGCGATGACGGCACCGGCGGCAGCAGAGACGTCATCAGAACAACACGCTGAGCAGCAGCCAGTCGATACAGACCCGGCTGATGCTTGGGGCGTCAAGAAATTGGGGGAATGGTAAATGGATTTTTCAAGGTTTGCAGCAGAGTACCGTCAGCGCACGGCGATGCGGATGGAGAACTTTGAAAAGATGATCGCTGAGCACCATCGCCAAATGGAGATGATGCTTACCGAGCAGCGAAGGGCCGCCGCGCTTGGCTACAAACGCCAACCTGTTGTCATTCCACAGGGCGGCGAGCGGTTGTTCCCATTTCGCCGCCCGCCGCAGGGCGGAATCGCGTCGATCCGTACCGAGGCACGCCCCAACGCCCCGGAGGCACAGGGGGAGATGAAGCGTGCTGGTCAGCCCGGCACGCTAGAAGAATGAGAAGAGGCTGTCATCCTTGGTGAGGCCCGCCAGCTCGGCGAGGTCCTCACCGGTAAAGGACGTCACGTTCTTTCCTTCGGCGTCCGGCTCGGAGTAGGAGGAGTACTTCTTCTCCCCGGCTAGCTGGTGGAGGAGGAACCCTGTGAGCAGGCCGCGCACTGTGGTCTGCAGCGAGGCGCTTGACTTGCCCAGGCCGAGCAGACGCTTGGTCAGTGTGTCCTCCGAGAAGCTTTGCTGGTCGCCTTTCTTGATGCTGCGGTAGGCCACCTCGCCGGCCCAGTTGTATGCAAGCTTGGCAGGGTTACCCGGATCAAAGAGCGAGTCGCCGTCTTCGCCGGGCCCGATGATGAGGCCTGGGCGAAGCGCGCGGCGAGCCGCCTCTACTGCGGAGGGCGCCACGTTCGCCGGGTAAATTGCGGCGACTGCCTGCACCTTCGGGTTTTCTACCGCGGTGAGTACGGCAGCGCCGCCGCCCATGCCGTGGCCAACGACGCCGAGGCGCTGTGGGTGGATGCTAATCTTGCCGTTCCCGAGGCGCACCCCAGTCAGGATTTGCAGGGCGGTTTCTAAATCGGCGGCGAAGCCAGCGTGGTCGGGGCGCCACCCCTTTTCAGTATCTGGCGCGGCGACCGCAATGCCCCAACTGGCCAGGTGGCGAAGTGTGCCGTGGTAGTCGTCGACACTCTGGCGCCAGTCGTGGCCGAAGGCGACGGCGGGGAGGTTCTTGCCCTCTGCAGGCGTATACACCTTGCCTGGCAAACCGGTGTAACCGAGGTCGCCTTCCAGCACCTTGTGGGGGCCTCGCTTGGACAGTTCAGCTAGCTTCTTCAAATTCGCAGACACGCAACCTACCCTACTTGAATTCTGCAGTACGGAAATAGCGCTTCTGTGTTTTCGTGGTTTAGGGTTAGGGGCCAGACCGAGAGAGGGCCGATTTTGAGCCCGATGAAGCCACGCGGAAGGAGCGATGCATGCTTGGAGCGTTGTCCTTTGCGTTTATTGATTCCATCAACGTGCTGTTGATCGGGGTTATCGTGGCAGTCGGGGTGGTTGCCTCCCAAGCGAAACGGCAGTATGCGAAGATCACGGCGCTGCTCATTGCTGGCGACTGGCTTGGGGTGGCGAGTCTCGCGGCGGTGATGTTGTTCGTATTCGATGGCCTCGGTCCGGTGGTGCAAACGTTTGTCGAGGGGCCCATTTTCGGGTGGCTCCTCATCGCTACTGGTCTCCTGACCGCGGTGCTGGCGCTGCGTGGGGGAGATAACCACGCGTTGATTGAACGGGTGATGCGCCCGCTGCGAGCACCCAACGCGCTGACGGTGCTGACGGGGTTTGTGCTGGGGATCGTCCAATCGGCGACCTCGGTGCCGTTCTTTGGTGGCCTTGCGGTGCTGTCTGCGACGGGCATCGATACGACGACGAAATACAGCTTCCTGGTGCTCTACGCGACGGTCGCGCTGTCTCTGCCAACGCTGTGCGCGTTGCTGGTCGGCTGGGTGCGGGCGAAGCCGGACTCGGTTGCTGGACGAGGTTTCGCGTGGGCGCGCTCACACCCGGATACGGTTGGTTTGACCGCGACGTGGGTGGTATCGCTGCTGCTAGGTGTAGTCGGCGTGGCGCATTTGCTGTGATCGTTGTTCAATAGATGCCCATGAACGCTTTAAAACTTCGCATTGACCTGGCGGCGATTGCCCACAACACGAGGCAGATGCGCCGTCAGGCTGGTGGCGCGCGTTTGATGTGCGTGGTGAAGGCGGATGCCTATAACCACGGCGCGGCGAAGTGCGTCCCCATCATGGAGGCGAACGGTGCGGATGCGTTCGGCTGCGCGACGATCGCGGAGGCGGCTAGTGTGGCGAAGCTGACGTCGAAACCCGTGATGGCGTGGCTGTGGGCTCCGGGGGAGGAGCTGGTGGAGGGCATCGAGATGGGTGTGCCGAGTCTTGCGCACCTGCGCGCGCTTATTGACGCCCCCTTCGTACCCACCGTGCATCTGATGATCGACACGGGGATGAACCGCTCGGGCGTAGATGAGGAACAGTGGCCGGAGCTGTTCGCGATGGCCGCCGAGGCGCAGCGCGCCGGCCAGATCCGCGTGGCCGGGCTGATGAGCCATTTTGCGTGCGCGGATAACCCAGCGGACCCGTATACGGACCGCCAGCTGGCGACGTTCCGGGAGGCGCTCCACCAGGCGCACCAGGCTGGTCTGAAGGACCTGGTGAACCACGTGGCGAACTCCCCCGCGACGTGGACGAGGGAGGACGCACGCTTTGAACAGATCCGTCCCGGAATCGGCCTGTACGGGTTGGAAGCAATCGACGGCACCGACAACGGGCTGCGGCCCGCGATGAGCTGGGTCGCAATAGTGACCGCGGTCAAACCGATCCGCGCGGGGGAGCCGGTGAGCTATTCAGGAACATGGACCGCGCCCGAGGACGGGTGTACCGCCGTGGTGCCCGCCGGCTACGCGGACGGTGTGATGCGCATTTGGCAGGACCGGATGGACGTCACCATTCGTGGGGCGCGCTACCCCCAGGTGGGCCGGGTGTGTATGGACCAGATCGTGGTGTGGCTGGGCGCGAACGAGGCCGGGGTCGCGCCGGGTGATGAGGCGGTACTTTTTGGTGCCGGCGGCGTGAGCGCGGACGAGTTCGCGCTGCGGGCAAATACCATTCACTACGAGGTGCTGTGTGCACCGAAAGGACGGACAGTGCGGGAGTACGGCGGCAGGCGCGTCTGCGAGACACGCGAGGAAACACAGGCGTTGGGGCGTGAGTTGGGGGAGACCTTGCGCGCCGGGGACGTGGTGATTCTCGACGGCCCGCTCGGCGCCGGGAAAACCACCCTGACACAGGGCATTGCCGAAGGGATGCAGGTCAAGGGGCGCGTGACGAGCCCAACGTTCACAATCGCTAGGGAACACCGCGCGAAGGAGGCGGAGGGGGCGTCGTTAATTCATGTCGATGCCTACCGCCTGTTGGGGGAGGGCGGATCGGGCGACCCGCTGGGTGAGCTCGACGCGCTGGACCTCGAGTCGGAACTGGACCGCAGCGTCGTAGTGGCCGAATGGGGCGGTGATCTTGCAGGTCACATCGCAAACGAGTACCTGTTGGTCACGATTGATCGCACCACGCTCGTGGAACAAGACGAAGACAGTGAGGGCCGCATCATTACATGGCGGTGGGTGCACACAGAATAGGAAGATGTAGGCTGTAGGCCATGCTGAAGCTGAACAATACTAGCCGTGGTTGGGTCGCTATTGCGTGTGCGCTGTGGGTGATTGTGCTCGTCGCTCTCATTTTCATCCCACTGACGAAGCCGTCGCCAATGGCGGCTGCGACGCCAACGAACTCCCTTTCCCGCTCCCTTGAACAGGTCAAGCCTAGTGGCGAGGCTGTTGCGGGCCAGCTGATCGACCTGACTCGCGTTTACGACAAGGACTACATCGGGTTCACCACGCTGTGCCCGAACGAGCCGGACCAGCTGTTGCTGAGCAAGCTACAGGCACTGAAGCTTGACCAGGATCGCTTTGATTTCTCCGGCGACTGGGGTTACATGCTGCTGTTCGACGAGGACGAGAACGCGGAGATCGACCTAGATAAGGTGGAGCTTTCCAAGGTGAACATCTGCTCCATCCCGCAGTCGGAAATGTTCCCAATGAACACGCCGCTGCCGTTCCACAAGGACGGTAACGGCTGGATCATGGGAGTAGCGGCGTAATGCTGACGCTGGCGCTCGATACCGCCACGCACGACTTGGTTGTCGGCGTGGGCGATCAGCAGTCGCGCCGCGTGGATGCACAGCGAGTGATCAGGACTCGCTCCCATAACGAACTTTTGGTCCCCACTGTCAACGAACTACTGGCGGAAGCGGGCTGCACGTACGGTGCGCTCGACGCCATTGTTGTTGGCGTGGGGCCTGGCCCGTTTACGGGCCTCCGCGTAGGCATGGCCACCGCGTCCGCGTTTGGGCAGGCGTTGGGAGTGCCGGTCTACGGCGTGTGCACCCACGATGCCATTGCCGCGGAAGTGGGGGACACTGAGGGCAAAAGCGTGCTTGTGGTCACCGATGCGCGCCGCCGCGAGGTGTACTGGAGCCTGTACCGTGACGGCACGCGCGTCGACGGCCCACACGTCAGCGCTGCCAGCGCGATCGGCGTCGAGGGCGACGCGGTGGACCTCCTCGTCGTTCCAGAAGCGCTGCGTGAGACTGTGAAGGTCGCCGCTGGCGAGGTACGTGATCTCGCGCCGGGTGTTCGCGGCTTGCTCGCCGCGTGCGATCCATCAGATACGCCGGAGCCACTCACACCGCTGTACCTGCGCCGCCCGGACGCCGTGCCGCCGAAGCCGCGCCCGCGCTCTGCTGCGCTGCCGGACATCAAACTGTGAATATCCGGGAGCTCACACCCAGCGACGCAGACGCAGTCGCGGCGCTGGAGGCGGTGCTGTTCGCTGGCGAGACCCCGTGGTCGCGGGAGGTGCTGCTGACGCAGTTCGCGCAGCCGTACACGTTCTATATCGGCGCCTTCGACGACGAGGGCGCACTTCTGGGGTATGCGGGCCTTGCGATGCTGGGCCCGCGCAACGACCCGGAGTTCGAAATTCACACCATCGGCGTCGCGCCCGAGGTGCAGCGCCGCGGGGTGGGTAGGGAGCTGATGGACCAGCTCGTCCACACCGCCGACCTTCTCGACGGCCCGATGTTCCTCGAGGTGCGCACCGACAACTCCGCGGCGCTTGGCATGTATGAACGCTACGGCTTTTCCGTGGTTGGCACCCGAAAGAATTACTATCAACCTTCTGGCGCGGACGCGTTTTCGATGATGCGCCCACGCAAGAGCGAAAGGGAGCAGGCATGATTGTTGCCGGGATTGAGTCATCGTGCGACGAGACGGCCGTCGGTATTGTCGACGTCCACTCCGACGGCACCATGGAGATCCTTGCGAACCAGGTGGCGTCTTCGATGGAGCAGCACGCACGCTTCGGTGGCGTGGTGCCCGAGATCGCGTCGCGTGCCCACCTTGAGGCGATGCCGCAAGTGATGGCCGCGGCACTGGAAGAGGCCGGTATCGATGCCCCGGACGTGGTTGCGGCGACGATCGGGCCTGGTCTTGCCGGTGCGCTGCTGGTCGGCGCGTCCGCTGCGAAGGCCTACGCGGCGGCGTGGGGTGTGCCGTTTTACGCCGTGAACCACTTGGGTGGGCACGTGGCGGTGGCGAACCTGGAAGGCCAGGAGCGGCTCCCGCACTCGGTGGCACTGCTGGTCTCTGGTGGGCATACGCAGTTGTTGGAGGTTGAGGCCGTCGGCAAGCCGATGCGCGAGCTTGGCTCCACCCTTGATGACGCCGCCGGCGAGGCCTACGACAAGGTCTCGCGCCTGCTTGGGCTTGGCTACCCGGGCGGCCCGGTCATCGACCGCTTGGCGGCGAAGGGTAACCCGGATGCGATTCCGTTCCCGCGCGCGCTCAGTAAGGCCGACGATCTGCGGGGCGAGCACCGCTTCGACTTCTCGTTCTCCGGCTTGAAGACTGCCGTGGCGCGCTACGTGGAAAAAGCGGAGCGCGAAGGCTGGGTGGTCAACGTGGAGGACGTGTGCGCGTCGTTCCAGGAGGCGGTGTGTGACGTGCTCGTGCGCAAGGCGCTGCTGGCACTGGAGGAGACCGGTGCGAAGACGCTGTTGCTCGGCGGCGGGGTGGCGGCGAACAGCCGCCTGCGCGCACTTGCCCAGGAACGTTGCGAGAAGGCTGGCGTGGAGCTGCGTGTACCGCGCTTCGGGCTGTGCACCGATAACGGCGTGATGATCGCAGCGTTGGCTGGCCAGCTCATCCATGAGGGGGCCAAGCCTTCGGAGCTGTCCGTGGCGACGGATACGTCGTTGGAAGTGGAGATCCCGCTCGTTCACCAGTAAAGATTGGTGAGTGTCGTCACAATGTTGAGTGTTAGCACTCGCAGGGGTAGAGTGCTAACAAGGTTGTGGAGAGCGCAGTTGTACACCCGCGACGACGGCTGGGCCTTCAAATAACCGCAAAACTACTGAACTGATAGATACAACATTGAAGGAAGGCGTTCAGATCATGGCAAACGTCAACATCAAGCCACTGGAAGACAAGGTTCTGGTACAGATCGCTGAGGCGGAGACCACGACGGCATCCGGCCTGGTTATCCCTGATTCCGCTGCTGAGAAGCCACAGGAGGCAGTTGTTATCGCTGTCGGCCCTGGCCGCTTGGATGAGCAGGGCAAGCGCATTGCTGTCGACGTCAACGAGGGCGACACCGTGATCTTCTCCAAGTACGGCGGCACCGAGCTGAAGTACAACGGTGAAGAGTACTTGCTGCTTTCCGCTCGCGACCTGCTGGCCGTCGTCGAAAAGTAATTGAAGGGGGCGTAGCCACCAATGGCAAAACTTATTGCATTTCATCAGGAGGCCCGCGAAGGCATCAAGAAGGGCGTTGACACTTTGGCGGATACCGTCAAGGTCACTCTTGGCCCGCGTGGCCGAAACGTTGTGCTTTCGAAGTCGTGGGGTGGCCCGACCGTTACCAACGACGGTGTGACGATCGCCCGCGACATCGACCTCGAGGAGCCGTTTGAGAACCTCGGTGCGCAGCTGGTGAAATCCGTCGCAGTGAAGACGAACGACATCGCCGGTGACGGCACCACGACCGCGACGCTGCTCGCGCAGGCGCTGGTCACCGAGGGGCTGCGCAACGTCGCTGCTGGTGCGAACCCGATCCAGCTGAACAAGGGCATCCAGGCTGCGGCCGAGAAGGTCATCGAGGAGCTGAAGTCGCGTGCGACGGAGGTTTCTTCGTCCGCCGAGATCGCCAACGTTGCCACCGTTTCCTCCCGCGACCCTGAGGTCGGCGAGATGGTTGCCGGTGCGATGGACAAGGTCGGCAAGGACGGCGTCGTCACCGTCGAGGAGTCCCAGACGATCGACTCGTTCGTCGACGTCACCGAGGGTGTCTCCTTCGACAAGGGCTTCCTGTCGCCGTACTTTATGACGGACCCTGACGCCGGCCAGGCGGTGCTGGAAAACGCCCGCGTGCTGCTGGTCCGTAACAAGATTTCCTCGCTGCCGGACTTCCTTCCGCTGCTGGAAAAGGTTGCGGAGGCATCCGTCCCGCTGCTGATCATCGCCGAGGACGTCGACGGTGAGCCGCTGCAGACGCTCGTGGTGAACACGCTGCGCAAGTCCCTGAAGGTTGTCGCCGTGAAGTCGCCGTACTTCGGCGAGCGCCGCAAGGCCTTTATGGATGACTTGGCTGTAGTGACCAATGCGACGGTCATCGACCCTGAGGTTGGCATGGCGCTCAAGGACGCCACGCTGGATGACCTCGGCTCGGTACGCCGCGTCACCGTGACCAAGGACGACACCGTGCTTGTCGACGGCGCCGGTTCCGCTGAGGACGTCGAGGAGCGTCGCAACCAGATCCGCCGCGACATCGAGGCGACGGACTCCACCTGGGACAAGGAGAAGATGGAGGAGCGCCTGGCGAAGCTGTCGGGTGGCGTCGCCGTCATCCGCGTCGGTGCCGCGACTGAGACCGAGGTCAACGAGCGCAAGCTGCGCGTCGAGGACGCCATCAACGCTGCCCGCGCGGCAGTCGAAGAGGGCATTATCGCCGGTGGCGGTTCCGCACTGGTCCAGATCGCACGCGACCTGGAGGAGTACGCGGAGTCCTTCGAGGGCGAGCAGAAGACTGGCGTGTTGGCGGTTGCCCGCGCGCTGGTGAAGCCGGCGTTCTGGATTGCGGACAACGCTGGGCTGGACGGCTCAGTTGTTGTGTCGAAGATCGCAGACATGGCGAACGACGAAGGCTTCAACGCCGCAACGATGGAGTACGGCAACCTGGTTGAGCAGGGCATCATTGACCCTGTGAAGGTGACGCACTCCGCGGTTGTCAACGCTTGCTCGGTAGCCCGCATGGTGCTGACCACGGAGGTTTCTGTGGTGAACAAGCCGGAAGAAGCTGAGGAACACGCACACGGTCACGCGCACTAATTAGCGTTTGTGACGAGGGAAGCCCGGACGGATACATGCCGTTCGGGCTTTTGCGTGCCTGATGGGTCAGACTTTGGGAATGGCATGCTCGGCGCTGTACCCTTAGGCGATACTGGAAAGGAGTCGGGCGTCGCGTATGAGCGGTATAGATACTGATGACGTGAATGCGCAGCTTGCGCAACTGCTGCCTGCTGCACAGTCCGGTGATGATCGGGCGACGCAGCGCGTCGTGGCGCTCATTTATCCATTTGTGCTGCGCTACGCCCGCGCCCGCATTGGCGGCGGGCGCACCCCGACCCCGGAAGACGTCACTCAGGACGTGTGCTTTGCGGTAGTCAAGGCGCTCAGTACCTATAAGGACCAGGGCAAGCCGTTCATGGCATTCGTGTACGGGATTGCATTTAATAAGGTGACGGATGCGCACCGCAGCTATGCGCGAGACCGAATGCTGCCCACCGAAGATATCCCCGATGGGGTATCGCAAGAGGCGGATCCAGAGGGATATGCGCTGGATGTCGACGCGAGTAACAAAATGCGCGAGCTGCTCGATGTACTCAATGAGAAAGCGCGAAATATCATTATTCTTCGCGTATTTGTTGGCCTTTCGGCGGAAGAAACAGCAGAGATTGTTGGCGGGACAGCTGGGTCGGTTCGTGTCGCACAGCACCGTGCCCTGGCTCGCCTGCGTGAGGCCCTTGAAGAAGAGGAGTCTGCGAAATGACACGTGATGCTCACCGCATCCCGCAGTTTGATGAGCTGTTGGCGGATGACGCCCTGTTGACCAAAGCGTCACGTGGAGAGGACCCTAGCGACGGCACCGATCCGCTTTTGGGCCTGATGGGTGCGCTGCGCGAGGACGTCGAGCGTCCGATGCCGGAGCCGCCATACATAGCGCCCGTGGCGGCGCCTGCGCGCAAACAGATGAACCCGTGGCTCAGTGGGCTTGTGGGCGCGGCAGCAGCCACCGCAATCGTTGCTGGAAGTGGGGCAGTGTTGTACAACGCGACTCCTGATTCCCCTCTGTGGCCAGTAGCCTCAACCGTGTTTGGGGAGCGGGCGTCGGTCATGGAGCTTGCGAGCACGCTCGACGAGATGGAAGTAGCCAGCGATGAGGGTAACGGCGACGCTGTGCGTGCCCTGGTGTTACAGGCCAAGGCGTTGCTTGACTCCATGGATGTGAAGAAGACGCAAGGGTCTGAGCCCACGGTGGCGTCGACAATCCCCGAGGTGACGGTGACGCGCACCGTGACTGTGACGGTGACACCTGAGCCGCGCGAACCGGTGACGGTGACGCAGGTGGTCACGGAGCAGCCTGCCGTCGAGCAGCATTCCTCCGCGCAGCCGACAGCGAGTGCGGAACCGAGCGGTGCGCACGTGTCGGCTACTACAGGTAAGGACGCCGCACCGGAATCGCCAGTGGCGACGACCTCCCCCAAGCCGGTTGAGCCCCCGGCGTCAGCCTCGCCGCAGCACTAGCGCCCGGCGGACTCGATGCCATCCATGTACCCCAGCGCGTAATCCCACGTGACATAGGCGTTGACGTCCGGGTTAGCGCTTGGTTCGTGGACGGGCGGCAGCGCGTTGTTGAGCGTGGAGATCATGTTTTGCTCCATGATGTCCCAGTCGTAGTAGTGCGTCTGCTCGCAGTCTTCACACATGAAGAAGATCCCGAGGATGCCGCGGGGGCGCAGGATACGTTGTGCGTCGCGGACGTGGGCGAGGTCGTGAATGATCGCCTGCCGCTCCTCGCTGCTTAAGGGCTCCGGCTGTTCGTCGTCCTCGATGAACGATGCCGGGTCGTTCGGGTCGTTTGCGAACGGGTCGAGTGGCATCATGTCGTCGTAATTCACACCGATCAGCCTATTGTGTGGGGAGTAGCAAGGCCAATTAGCCATGTGCGTTGGGATTTTTCGACGCCGCTGTGTGTCGTGTCGCGCGACGTTATATCATGGCTGAAAACCAATGTCGGGTACACCGCGCGCGGAAGGAGAAGTTGTCAATGGCAAACGAGCGAGTTCTTACAGGTGGGGATGACCCGCACAAGGTTGCACTGCGGGGCTTGACCTTTGATGATGTGCTGCTGCTGCCAGCCGAGTCTCACATTGTGCCGGCCGAAGTGAGCACGAGCTCGCAGTTCAGCCGCAACATCAAGCTGGGTATCCCGATCGCATCGGCTGCGATGGATACGGTCACGGAGTCGCGGATGGCGATCGCGATGGCGCGCCAGGGTGGCATTGGCGTGCTCCACCGTAACCTGAGCGCTCAGGACCAGGCGGAGCAGGTTGACATCGTAAAGCGTTCTGAGTCCGGCATGGTGACCAACCCGGTCACCGCCACCCCGGACATGAGCATTCGTGACGTCGACGCGCTGTGCGGCCGTTTCCACATCTCCGGCCTGCCGGTCATCGACGCAGACGAGCGCCTGGTCGGCATCATCACGAACCGCGATATGCGTTTCGAGCCAGACTTTGACCGCAAGGTCGCAGAGGTGATGACACCGATGCCGCTGGTTGTGGCGGATGAGGGCGTCGATAAGCAGGAGGCACTCGCGCTGCTGTCGGCGAACAAGGTGGAGAAGCTGCCGATCGTGGACAAGGCAGGCAAGCTGGTTGGCCTGATCACGGTGAAGGACTTCGTGAAGAGCGAGCAGTACCCGAACGCGTCGAAGGACTCGAACGGCCGTCTGCTTGTTGCCGCTGGTATCGGCACTGGTGAAGAGTCCTACGAGCGTGCCGCGCTGCTCGTTGAGGCGGGTGTCGACGCCCTCGTCGTCGACTCTGCGCACGCACATAACAACCGCGTGCTGGAGATGGTGTCCCGTGTGAAGAAGGACTTCGGCGACCGCGTTGACGTCGTCGGCGGCAACCTGGCAACGCGCGAAGCCGCGCAGGCCATGATCGATGCCGGTGCGGACGCGATCAAGGTCGGCATCGGTCCTGGCTCCATTTGCACCACCCGCGTTGTTGCGGGCGTCGGAGCACCACAGATCACGTCCATCCTGGAGGCTTCCGTACCTGCTCACAAGGCCGGAGTACCGATCATCGCAGACGGTGGCATGCAGTTCTCCGGCGACGTTGCTAAGGCCCTCGCCGCTGGCGCATCGACCGTCATGCTCGGCTCCATGCTCGCAGGCACCACTGAGGCACCCGGTGACGTCGTGGTTGTTGGGGGTAAGCAGTACAAGCGCTACCGCGGCATGGGCTCGATGGGCGCGATGCAGGGCCGTGGCCTGACCGGCGAGAAGCGTTCCTTCTCCAAGGACCGCTACTTCCAGGCAGACGTCACCAGCGAAGACAAGCTGGTGCCGGAGGGCGTCGAGGGCCGCGTTCCGTTCCGCGGAGATATCGACGCCATCACCCACCAGATCGTCGGTGGTCTGCGCGCCGCGATGGGCTACACCGGCTCCGCCTCGATCGCAGAACTGCAGACGAAGCAGTTCGTCCAAATCACCACGGCTGGCTTGCGCGAATCGCACCCGCATGACATCACGCAAACGGTTGCAGCGCCGAACTACCACAACTAATCCTTTCTGACTGGCTCCTGAAGGAGAGAACCTGACATGCGTGAATATGTAGAAATTGGCATCGGACGCGAAGCCCGCAAGGCCTACGACCTTGACGATCTGACCCTGGTTCCGACGCGGCGCACCCGCTCGTCGAAGGACGTCAACACGGAGTGGCACATCGACGCCTACTCCTTTGACATGCCGCTCGTATCCCACCCGACCGATGCCCTGGCGAGCCCCGAGTTCGCCATCGAGATGGGTAAGCAGGGTGGACTTGCGGTGCTCAACGCCGAGGGCATCCTGGGCCGCCACGCGAACTTCGAAGAGGCGATCAACGAGGTCTGCGGGCAGGCGCCAAATCCCAAGGACCTCGAGCAGGAGAATTACCACGAGATTCCTAGCAAGATTGCCAAGGCTACGGCAACGCTGCAGAAACTCCATCAGGCCCCAATTAATTTGGACGTGTTGAGCGAGCGCATTGCGCAGGTCCGCGCGTCGGGCGCGACCGTCGCTGTGCGCGTGAGCCCGCAAAACGTGCGCGAGCTTGCCCCTGCAGTGATCAAGGCCGGCGCGGAGATCCTGTTCGTGCAGGGTACGTTGATCTCCGCCGAGCACGTGCAGCCCGGTGGGGAACCGCTGAACTTGAAGGAGTTCATCGGCTCCCTCGACGTTCCGGTCATCGCAGGTGGTGTCTTCGACTACACGACGGCCACGCACCTGATGCGTGCTGGCGCTGCTGGCGTGATTGTCGGTTCGGGTCGTTCCTCTTCCGGCCTGGCGCTGGACGTTCCCCTTGCAACTGCGATTGCTGACGTGGCTGCAGCTCGCCGCGACTACTTGGACGAGACCGGTGGCCGTTATGTCCACGTCATCGCTGATTCGGCACCGTCGAACGCCGGGGACATCGCGTTGGCACTCGCCATGGGCGCCGACGCCGTCATGGTAGGCAGTCTGTTTGCGAAGGCGAACGAGGCCGCTGCTGGCGGCGCGTACTGGGAACCGGCGGCTGCGCACCCGCGCTTCCCACGCGGCGAGGTTGCCAACTGGGAGTTCGGCGATCGTCTTCCGCTGTCTGAGATTTTGTTCGGACCATCGAGCGATTCGGGCGCTGCCACGAACTTAGTGGGCGGTTTGCGCCGTATTATGGCGAAATGTGGGTACACTGATCTCAAGTCGTTCCAAAAGGTCGACGTGACCGTCCGCCCGTAAACAGATTGACCTAATATATCGAATATGGCCTACGAAGTAGTTATTAAACGAGATGCCCCTGACGGCCCACACCACGAGGTTGATGTCAACCACATCTTCTTCTCGGTGACGGACAGCAAGGGCATTATGACCCATGTCAATGAGGTCTTTATTCACTACGCGCAGTATCCCGAAGTCGAGATGATCGGGAAGCCACACAATCTCATTCGCCATATTGAGATGCCTGGTGGCGCGTTCAAGCTGATGTGGGACGTCATTGAGGACGGCCGACCGTTCGCAGGCTATGTTCGCAACCGCGCAAAGAGCGGCTCTGCGTACGACGTGTTTGCTACCGTGACGCCTCTGCCAAATGGCGACTACCTCTCGGTGCGCACCCGCCCGATGACCGAACTGTTCAAGGTCGTCGGCGACGTGTACCAAGCGGTGAACGACGTTGAGTGGAAGGCGCGCCACGAGGGCGTTGGCCGTCGCCGCCGTGCAGAGCTTGGCTTGGACAAGCTGCAGGAGCTTGTGCCTGATTACGACGCCTTCGTTGCCGAAGCGCTGCCGGCCGAGGTGCTGGCGCGTGAGGAAGCGGGCTTCGACCTTCCAGAGGGCACCGGTGAGGTGTACGAGGCCACTAAGCGCCTCTACCGCGAGCTGGACCGCTTCATGGAAATCCAGTCGTCCATTAAGGAAGCCGCTGAAGAACTGGCAAAGGCCAGCCAGACTTTGGTGGAAGAAAACGCTGTGACCAACAGCGTGAAGGGCGAGATGGAGAACGTCATGGCGGAGGGTGCTGCCCGTACGCTGTTGCTTGCACCACTGCAGGTGTGGGCGACGATGCGTGGCATCATCGACGAGAACGCGCAGTCGCTCAACGAGGTGGCTGGCGAGTTGGCGAAGAAGGCGGCGTCCGCGCGTATGGCGATTGCGCTGGCTCGTCTGCATACTGCGCAGACCGCGATTTTCTCCCTTGAGGCGAACCGTGGCGAGGTGCTCTCTATGCTGTTCGACGCCCTCGAGGTGGACGTGAAGCAGATGGACGACGCAGTCTTCCTGCACTCCTCCCTGGCGAACCGCGTGGACCTGAAGGTGAACTCGATTTCCGAGCTGACCAAGATGCCGCTCGAGATGATTCGTCGCTGGTCCCAGACCACGGCGCAGGAGCCGTTCGGCGAGAACATCGAGCCGCTTGTTGCTCAGGTGCACCGCGCTATCCAGGCTGCTGATAACTCTATCGAGCGCCTGCACGCTTCCTCGCAGAAGCTGGGCTCCGACCCGGCGATTGACGGGGTGCACGATGCGCTGGAGAACCTGCGCGCACTGCTGAAGTAGTCTGTTGTAACGCCGCAACGCTGAAGACACCACCTGCCTGGCGGGTGGTGTTTTGTTGTTTCGAAGGGATTCCCGCACCAGATTCCAGTATTTCGGCCGGGTGCATTGGTGTTTCCCCAGGTCCCGAATTGTGCGCGCGGGAATGTGGTGCGCAGGACACTGTCATCGGGCTCACGTACACATTAGGTGCTGCGTAGGTTAAGATTTGGTGCGTGACTACAGCTCAAACTCGCCCTGTTCTTGTTGTTGATTTCGGTGCGCAGTACGCGCAGCTCATTGCGCGTCGTGTGCGTGAGGCGCACGTGTTCTCCGAAGTCGTTCCGTCCACGATCTCCGCTGCGGAGGTGAAGGAGAAGCAGCCGCTGGCGCTTGTCCTATCCGGTGGCCCGTCGTCCGTGTATGAGGATGGCGCTCCGCAGTTGGACCCTGAGATTTTCGAGTTGGGGATTCCGATCTTCGGCATCTGCTACGGCTTCCAGGTGATGACGCGGGCGCTCGGCGGAAAGGTTGAGCAGACCGGCGCCCGTGAGTACGGTCGCACGTCGATGGACGTCAAGGGTGGTGTGCTGCACGCCGGCTTGCCGGAGGAGCACAAGGTGTGGATGAGCCACGGCGATTCGGTGACGCAGGCTCCGGAGGGCTTCGAGGTCACCGCGTCTTCGAAGGGTGCGCCGGTCGCCGCGTTCGAGAACGTGGAGCGCAAGTTCGCCGGTGTGCAGTACCACCCGGAGGTGATGCACTCGCCGCACGGCCAGGAGGTGCTGACGCGCTTCCTCACCGAGATTGCTGGTCTGGAGCAGAACTGGACGGCATCCAATATTGCGGAGCAGCTCATTGAGCAGGTTCGCACCCAGGTTGGCGACGGCTACGCCATCTGTGGCCTGTCCGGTGGTGTGGACTCGGCTGTTGCTGCGGCGCTGGTGCAGCGTGCGATCGGGGACCGCCTGACCTGTGTGTTCGTGGACCACGGCCTGCTGCGCCAGGGTGAGCGCGAGCAGGTGGAGAAGGACTTCGTCGCCGCGACCGGCGCGAAGCTTGTCACTGTCGATGAGCGCAAGGCCTTCCTGGACAAACTGGCCGGGGTGACCGAGCCGGAGGCCAAGCGCAAGGCGATCGGTGCGGAGTTCATCCGTTCCTTCGAGCGCGCCGTGGCTGATGTACTGTCGGACCACAAGGTGGATTACCTGGTGCAGGGCACCCTGTACCCGGACGTGGTTGAGTCCGGCGGCGGCACCGGTACCGCGAACATCAAGAGCCACCACAACGTCGGCGGCCTGCCGGACGACGTCGAGTTCGAGCTGGTCGAGCCGCTGCGCCTGCTGTTTAAGGACGAGGTCCGCGCGGTTGGTCGCGAGCTGGGCCTGCCTGAGGTGATCGTGAACCGTCAGCCGTTCCCGGGCCCGGGCCTGGGCATCCGCATCATTGGTGAGGTCACCGAGGAGCGCCTGGAAACGCTGCGCGCCGCGGATGCGATCGCGCGCGAGGAGCTGACTAAGGCTGGCCTGGATGACCAGATTTGGCAGTGCCCTGTTGTGCTGCTGGCCGATGTCCGCTCGGTGGGTGTGCAGGGCGACGGCCGCACCTACGGCCACCCGATCGTGCTGCGCCCGGTCGCGTCCGAGGACGCGATGACCGCGGACTGGGTACGCATCCCGTACGAGACGCTGGAGGTCATCTCGACCCGCATCACCAACGAGGTGGCGGATGTCAACCGCGTGGTGTTGGATGTTACATCCAAGCCGCCGGCCACCATTGAGTGGGAGTAGGTAGCCGAATTATTCGGCAAAGTACGCGGACACGGACCCGACGCGCTGCTTCACGTTGATCGTGAGTAGCTCGCCGTCCTTGTCCGCGTTTTGCTTGCCCTGGGGGCATGTAGTTTCGCCGACGGTTGCTTCGCAGTGGACGTCGACCGGCACATTGTTGGGCAGAATGATCTCGATTTCGCCGACGCCGTTGGCAATGTTGACGGTCTTCGGTTCGTCGAGAGGCGCGAGGCTCGACAGGTCGAGGTGGGTCTCGCCGATGAGGTTGTTGAGATCGGGGATCGAAGCCGCGTCCTCGAATGAGAGGTGCATTTCGCCGATGCGGCTGCCCACGTTGCTCTCGAATCGGGGGCCCGCAATACCGGTGATAAACAGGGCGCAGACGAGGATGACAGCCAGGGGCAGCCATGGCCACAGGCGTGTCTTTTTCTTCGGCTGTTCCGGCGCAGGTTCGCTCGGCTCAGGCAGGTGCCACAGCCCGGGCGCCGCGCCGAGTGGGTCCCACGCGGGTGGCGTGCCGGGGTGCTCGTAGCCCTCGGGCACGGTGAGGTGCGAGGTATCCACGGTAGGGCCTTCGCTTGTCGACGCCTCCTCAGGTTTCACCACCAGCAACCCCGCGGGAGGCTCTGGTTGGCGCTGGTGGGCGAGGTACCAGCCGAGCGCGAACAACACGAACGTAACGAGCACCCCGTTGAGATCGCCTGCCGCTGAGACAGATGGGAAGAAGATCACCAACCCGATGAGTAGCCACCAACCGGTGCTGCGGTCCTTCTTCTCCGGTTCGGTGAGTTGTTCTTTCGGCGTGGTGATTGTGTTCCACGGGCTGCGGGTCATGCCGAAGCGTGGCATGTTGATCCAGCACAGTAGGTAGAGGAAAAGTCCGCCGCCAAATACGAGTGCAAGTGCTACGAAGATGACGCGAACAAGCGTCGGGTCGACTTGGTAGCGGGCGCCGATGCCTTCACAGACGCCAGCGATGACAGCCTTACCGCCCTGGTCTTCTGGGATGCGGGGCGGGCGGGTCTCCCACATGCGCTTCAGTGTGTTGGTTTCCATGCCTCCATTGTCGCGTGGTGGGCCCGTGGGCGGTATCGGGAATGACCCTGATTTTTGATTTCAGGGTTTACCCCGATGTGGCCGAGGCGCCGCCCGTGTCATGATGAGTGCATGTCTGCGTTGTATCCCCGGCTGACCCGGGACCGTTCACGCCGCGTGATCGCGGGTGTGGCCTCTGGAGTTGCTGGCCACTTCGGGGTGGACGTGAAATGGGTGCGGCTGTTCTTTGTCGTCGCAAGTTTCACTGGCGGGATTGGCGTGTTGTTGTACACGGGCTTGTGGATGTTCGCACCGGTTGCAGAGAGTACCGAGCCCCGGCAGCGTCCTGGAGCGCTGGATGTTTTCCTTGTGCTGGTGGGGTTTGCGGGTGCGCTGATGTCCTTGCAGAGCTCCTCGGGCGTTGGATCGGCTGTGCTGTTCGTGGTTGGCGTGCTCATAGTGGGTGCGATTATCGCGTTGCAGGCCTACGACCGTGGTATGGCCTCATGGAAGAATCTTGCGGCGCTGGCGCTGGGTGCGCTGCTCATGATGGGTGGGGTGCTGGCGCTCGCGCTCATGGGGGAAAGCAGCGGGGTCGCAGGGGTGGTGGTCTCTGTGCTGGTGACGGTGCTGGGGGTAGCAGTGCTGGTGGTGCCGCTGATTACGAAGTTGGCGAACTCGCTCGTCGCGGAGCGTGAGCAGAAGGCGGTGGCGGACCAGCGCGCGGAGATCGCTTCCCGCTTGCATGATTCGGTGCTGCAGACCTTGGCGCTGATTCAGCGCCAGGCCGGTGACCCGGACGAGGTGGTGCGCCTTGCTCGTGGCCAGGAGCGTGAGCTTCGCGCCTGGCTTTTCGACGACACCGTGTCCAACCACACCACCACCTTCGCCGCGTTGCAGAAGGCTGCTGGCGAGGTGGAGGACGCGTACGGGGTCGTGATCAAACCGGTCACGGTGGGAGACGACATTCCTTTCGACGAACGCGCCGAGGCGGTCGTGCTCGCAGCCAGGGAAGCGATGGTCAACGCGGCAAAGCACGCCGGTGTGGACACCGTTGATGTTTACGCGGAGCACCTTGCTGGCAGGCTCACCGTGTTCGTGAGGGATCGCGGTAAAGGCTTCGACCCTCAGGCTGTGCCAATGGACCGGCACGGTCTGCGGGAGTCCATCGTGGGCCGCGTGGAGCGAGTTGGGGGAGAGGTGCACGTGGTGGCGTCGGAAAGCAGTGGCACCGAGATTGAACTAGCGTTGGACCTATGACTCGCGTGTTTCTAGTGGATGACCACTCCGTGTTCCGCGCTGGGGTGAAGGCAGAGCTGCAGGAAGCGGTGGAGATCGTCGGTGAGGCCGGCACGGTCGCCGAGGCGGTGCGAGGGATCGAGCAGACACAGCCCGACGTCGTGCTTCTCGACGTCCACATGCCCGACGGCGGCGGCCTCGCAGTGCTGAAGCGCGCTCCGGGCCCGGCGTACCTGGTACTCAGCGTGTCCGATGCAGCCGAGGACGTCATCGCCCTGATCCGCGCGGGCGCCCGCGGGTACGTGACCAAGAACATCGCGGGCGCGGAGCTCGCGGAGGCCATCGAGCGGGTACGCGGCGGGGACGCGTACTTCTCGCCGCGCCTGGCGGGGTTTGTGCTTGACGCGTTTGCGAGCGGGCCGGTCGTCGAGGAGGACGACCCAGCGGTGGACTCACTGACCCGGCGCGAACTCGAGGTGCTGCGGCTGCTGGCGCGCGGCTACACGTACAAGGAGATCGCGCAGCGCCTGTTTATTTCGGTGAAGACGGTGGAGACGCACGCGTCAAATATTTTACGCAAGACGCAGACCTCGAACCGCCACCAGTTGACCCGGTGGGCGGTTGCGCGCGACCTGGGTTAGCGTACGCCCGCCTGCCGCAGCAGCGACTGAGCGGTGAGGTCTGTTTCCTGCAGCATGCGCGGGTCGGTGCCGGGCATTGGGGAGATGGTGGTGTCTGCCCACTGCTTGCCGGTGGGGATGCCGGCGATGTGCAGGCGCGGGTCCAGGGTGCCGTCGGGGTGGATGGTGCGGCGGGTGTCCGCGTCGGTTTCTGGGGAGCCGGTGGGCGTGTCGAAGGGCGCGAAGGGGCGGATGCGCTCGTGTTCCAGCAGCGACGCGGTGAGTGGGTCGGCTGCGCGGGTGATGTTGGGGGACGGCAGGAAGGCGTCCGCGAGGGTATCCGCGGTGACGGTGCGCTCGGCGCTGGTGGCGGTGAACGTGGTGCCCGACTGCGTGACGGTTGGGGCTGGGCCGAGCAAGGTGACCAGGCCGGCGTCGATGAGTGCGAGGAGCTCGCGGGAGCGGAACAGCGGCGGTCCGGAGCCGACCATCTGGCCGAATGCCATGTAATCGGAGAGCGCGCCGCGCTGGTCCTCCGGGGTGCCGCGGCCGTTCTCCACAGCGATGGCGGTTGGTTTGCGGCCTGCGGAGATCACCCACAGGGCGGACTTGATGGGGGAGTCGTGGGCAGCGACGGCCTCGGCGATGTCGCGGGCCAGGGCGTCGGCGATGACGCAGTTCAGGCTCTCGTCGTCGAGGCCGTCGCACCCGGCCAAGGGGTCGATCCAGTAGGAGATGTCGAAGGGCTCGGTGGTGGCGTCGGCAAGGGCGTCGTTGAGCGCGCGGGCGCAGGGCAGGAGGCTGGTGCGGGTGGCGGCGCCGGCGAGTGGTGCGGCGTCGATGCGCGAGATGATGTCCGCAAGCGGGATGTGCAGGGCGTCGGGGCGTACGCGCGCAAGCGTGGTGTAGTAGGCGGCGTAGGAGTCGCGGATGAGCGCCGGCCAGAGCTGCTCTCCGAAGCTCACCGTGGTGGCGCCGCTGTGCTGCTCGATCGCGGCGCGCAGCCGCGAGAGGTCCGCCTTGGGCGGCAGCGAGTGGTACTCGGATTTCGGCAGGTAAGGGTAGCCGCGGCCAGAGGTAACCACGAGGTGAGGCTCGGCGCCGCTGGGCTCGTAGCGTAGCCCGGAGCGGGTGTCGGCGGGCACGAAGCGGCCGCCGCGGTTGATGGTGCTCAGCGCCATGAGGTCGAAAAAACCCATGCCAAGGCCGCGCACGATTGCGGTTTCGCCAGCAACCAGCGTATCGACGTCCTGTTCCACCGGGTTGCCCGGCTGAATCCAGTGCCCGCGGAAGGCCACCGAGTGCTCGGGGACGACCCAGCCGGTGGCGAGCACGGTGGCGTCGGCGTGGACGGTGGTGCCGTCCTCAAGCGTGATGGCGTCGCGGCCGTTCTCGGCGGTGATGCGCTGCGCGCGGGAGCGGTGGTTGGTGACGGTCACGTGTTCGGGGAGCTGCGCCAGCGCGACCGTGAGGACCCAGTGGAGGTACTCGCCGTACAGCGCGCGGGATGGGTTGGACTCCGGGCGGGTGGCAGCCAGCTCCGCGCCGAAGTCCGCGGTGACGTGGTTGGGGGTTGGGTGGGCGTCGAAAAGTGATTGCTTGGTGGCGGACACGGCGTCGCGCTCGCCGCGCAGGAGCTGGATCCACTCGTACATGGTGGGGCCCTCGAGTACGGGGGCGGTGACGGTCGCGCTGGGTTCGGTGAAGAGGGTGACGGCGCCGGCCAGCGTGTTCATGCACAGCGTGTGGGTTTGTGCGGTGTCCCAGACGCGCCCGGCGCCGTGCGGGGCGTCGTCGATGAGGTGGATTGTCAGTGGTTGGGTGGGCTGGGTGGAATTAGATTCGTTGAGCGTGGCGGCGACGCGTTCGATGATGGAAATGCCGCGTGGACCTGCGCCGACGATGGCGATTGCTGGCTGCACTGTGTGTTCCTTCCTGTTGCGACAGTGACCGTTTAGACTGCTTAGTCTAGACGCATGAGACCGCTCCGTCTAATCTGTGTTAGCGTTATCGCTCATCGAAGGGAGAACAGTGAAGCACACACGTCGAACGCAGGCCGGAGCGCTGCTTGCGGCTACCACGCTACTCGGGTTATGCACCGCATGTGCAGGACAAACAGAGCAAAGCGGGGACACGCAGGCAATCACGTACCTGGAGCCGAACTGGTTTACCTCGCTCTATCCGCCGGCGGCTGGGTTCTACCCGAATGGTGGCGTCGTGAATCAAATAACAGACAGACTGCTCTATCAGGACCCGGAGACACTCGAGCTGCACCCGTGGATCGCCACGAAGCTGCCGGAGATCAACGAGGACGCGACGGTATACACGTTCGACATCCGCACCGACGTCACCTACTCCGACGGCTCGCCGCTGACCGCGGAGAACGTCGTGGCCAACTTCGACCTCTACGGCAAAGGCGACAAGGAGCGGCTGCTCAACGCATCCGAGCAGATCTCGAACTATGACTACGGCGAAGTCATCGACGAAGACACGGTGCGCTTCCACTTCACCGCACCCTCGCCGGGGTTCGAGCAAGCGGTCTCCGTGTACAACGCCGGGCTGCTTTCCGACGCCACCCTGGCGCTCGACAACGAGTCCTTCGGGCCGGGCAGCGCCCACAACATCATCGGCTCCGGCCCGTTCGTCATCGCCGGTGAGGAGCTGGGCACCTCCATCGAGCTGCGGGCGCGCGAGGACTACGACTGGGCACCGCCCATCCTCGAGCACCAGGGCCGCGCCCGGCTGGACAGCGTGACGTACCGGCTCGCCGCCGAAGAAGCGATGCGCACCGGAGCAGTCCTATCCGGGCAGGCGGACATCGTGCGCGACGTGACTGCATCGGCTGAGCGCCACTTCCAAGACCGCGGCGTGCAGATCGTCTCCCGCGGCACGAACGCGATGAACAACCAGATCGCGATGCGCCCGCAGCACCCGTACCTGCAAGACATCCGGGTGCGCCGCGCGATCACGCACAGCGTGGACCGCGAAGAGCTGCTGCGCATCCTGTTCTCTGATTCCTACCCGCTGGCGACCTCGAGCGTGGCCGCCACGGGCTTGGGCTACAAAAACCAGGGCGACGCCTATACGTACGACCCGGAGCTTGCCCGGCAGCTCCTCGATGAGGCCGGGTGGGTCGTGGGCAACGACGGCATCCGCGTCAAGGATGGGGAACGCCTGCACCTGACCGTCAACTACGCGCAGACCCAGCCGCGCGCCCGCGAAGTGATGACGATGGTGCAGTCCAACCTGCGCGACATCGGCATTGAGCTCTCCGTGCTCTCCGGCGACCGTTCGACGCAAAACGTGGCGTCGAAGGACCCGAACAAGGTGCAGCTCTACCACACGATGGTCGGCCGGGCGGACTACGACGCCATCGAGTCGCACTACGCGGTTGGGCGCCGAGACTCCTTCATTAACCAGGATGAAAACGACAACGTGATCGACCAGCACCTCGAAGACCTGCTGCAGACCGTGGTCTCCACACCCGACGACGCCGGCCGGGCCCGTGCGGTGGAAGCCGTCCAGGACTACGTCACCGAGCAGGCCTACACGCTGCCGCTGTTCGAAGAACCACAGGTATACGCCGTCAGCCCACGTCTGTGCGGGTTCGGCGTGGAAGCCGTTGCACGCCCTGCGCTCTATAGCGCCTACCTCCAGGAAGGGGATACGCCATGCCGTACATCGTAAAGCGGGTAGGTCAAGCACTGATCGTGCTGCTGCTGACCTACACTCTCGCATTCTTTCTGCTTTCGGCTCTGCCATCCGACGGTGTCATGGCCCGCTACGCCGACCCGGCCCTGGGACTCAGCCAGGCGGAGATTGAGGCGATCCGTTCGGAGATGGGCGTCGATAAGCCGCTGCTCACGCAGTACGTGGCGACGCTGACGGGTCTGTTCACCGGCAGTCTCGGCTACTCGGTGCGCACGGGCACACCGGTGGGCCAGCTCATTGCCGACGCACTGCCGCACACGCTCGCGCTGGCCGCGACTTCGGTCGGACTCGCGATCATCGTGGCGCTGGCGACCGCATTCGTAGCGACGCTGCCCGGCGCCGGGCGCATCGGCGCGCTGTTTCGCGCGGTGCCCTCCCTGATGGTGTCGCTGCCAGGGTTCTGGATCGCGATCGTGCTGCTGCAGCTCGTGTCCTTCGAGCTCGGCTGGATCAACGTGATTGCGCCGGGCCCGCTCGAGGGGCTCGTGCTGCCGACGCTCACGCTGTCCGTCCCGATGGCGGCCCCGCTCGCGCAGGTGCTGATCCGCTCCATCGACGAGGTGCAGCGCAGCCCATTCGTGCAGGTAGCTCGTGCGCGCGGCGCGAGCGAGACCCGCATCTTCTGGTCCGACGTGCTGCGAAACGCACTGCTGCCGGCGCTGACCATGGCGGGCCTGCTCTTCGGCGAGCTCGTCGGCGGTGCAGTGGTGACGGAAACCGTCTTCGGGCGCACCGGGTTGGGCTCCATGGTGGTCACCGCCGTGTCGAACCGCGACACGCCGGTGCTGCTGGGCGTAGTCCTCATCGCTGCGGTGGCGTACGTGACCATCAACCTCATCATTGACCTGCTCTACCCGGTGCTTGACGTGCGGCTGCGCACCGCCGGCGGACCGTTTGCCGCAACACCGAAGCAGTACGCCAGCCAGTCCGCCGACGCCATCGACGTGCGGGCAATCGAAACGGGACGGGAGTAGCAACCATGCGAACGACGAATTGGAAACAGCATTGGAAACAACCAGGCACGGTTCTCGCACTGCTCGTGCTGCTGCTTGCGTGCGCGTGGGCCCTGCTGCCGGGCATATTTGCCACGCACGACCCATACAAGGGCGTCGACGTAGCCCTTGCAGCGCCGAGCGCGGAGCACTTCTTCGGCACCGACGCCGTGGGGCGCGACGTGTACTCGCGCGTGGTCTACGGCGCGCGCCAGTCGCTGCTCGGCGCGGTGATCGCGGTGGCGGTCGGGCTGGTGTTCGGCACGCTGATTGGCCTGGTGGCGGGCGCGCTGCGAGGCAAAGTCGACACCGTACTGATGCGGATCGTGGACGTCCTGCTCGCTATCCCAGGCATCCTGCTGTCTCTGTCCATCATCATCGTGCTGGGCTTCGGCTCACTACAGGCGGCCTTCGCTGTCGGTATGACCACGGTGGCGACGTTCGCCCGCCTTGCCCGCTCGCAGGTGATGCAGGTTGCAGGCGCCGACTTCGTGGAGGCCGCCTACGGTTCTGGGGCGACGAAGACGCAGGCGTTGGTGCGTCACATCCTGCCGAACTCACTGACCCCGGTCATTGCGCTGGCGGCCCTGCAATTCGGTACGGCAATCCTGCAGCTCTCCATCCTCGGATTCCTCGGCTACGGCGCCCCGCCTCCGACCCCGGAGTGGGGTCTCATCATCGCCGAAGGCCGAGACTTCATGGCCACCGCCTGGTGGATCATCGTCCTGCCTGGCGTGGCGATCATCGCCACCGTGATGAGCGCGAACCACCTGTCCCAACTCATTCGTACGGAGGTCTAACCCATGCAACCTTTACTTGAAGTACGTGGATTGACCGTCGCGTACGGCAACCAACCGCCATCGGCGCAGGACGTGTCCTTTTCCGTTGCGCCAGGCAAGCTCACCGCGATCGTGGGGGAGTCCGGCTCCGGCAAAACCACCTCGGTGATGGCGACGCTGGGCCTCCTCGGCGGGTCCGTTCGGATGTTG
Organism: Corynebacterium sp. UMB8791; assembly: GCF_054166365.1. Lineage (NCBI taxonomy): Bacteria > Bacillati > Actinomycetota > Actinomycetes > Mycobacteriales > Corynebacteriaceae > Corynebacterium > Corynebacterium sp. UMB8791. The sequence continues at coordinate 164,209 of NZ_JBSZCG010000103.1, forward strand.
GACGGCGCGGTCTATTTCCAAGGAAAGGACATTACGCAGCTGTCTCCGCGGCAGTGGCGTCAGCTGCGCGGCACAAAGATCGGTTTGGTGCCACAAGACCCGAACAATTCGCTCAATCCGCTGAAACCGGTCGGGGCCTCGATTGAGGAGGCCATGGCGGTCCACGGCATCGGCAGCGCCGCCTCCCGTCGCGCACGTGCGCTGGAGTTGATGGAAGCCGTCGGCATCGACGACCCGCGCCGCCGACACGGCCAGTACCCGCACGAGCTCTCAGGCGGGATGAAGCAGCGCGTGCTCGTCGCGGCGGCCATCGCGCCCGAGCCGGAGGTACTGATTGCCGACGAGCCGACGTCCGCGCTGGACGTGACCGTGCAGGAAAAGGTGTTGGATGTGCTCGACGAAATGCGTGAGCGCCTCAACCTCGGCATCGTGTTGATCACACACGACTTGGCGGTGGCGGGTGACCGCGCCGATGACGTGGTGATTATGCAGCGCGGCGCCGTCGTGGAGGAAGGCCCCGCTGCGGAGGTGCTCGCCGACCCGCAAGAGGAGTACTCACAGCGCCTGCTTGCCGACGCCCCTTCGCTCGCCGTTGCGAACGCCTACCACCGGCCAGCGCCGGACGGTGACGTGCTGGTGCGTGTGGATCACCTGCGCCAAGAGTACGGGGACTTCGTGGCCGTCAACGACGTCACTTTCGAGGTGACGCGAGGGTCCACGCACGCGATTGTGGGCGAATCGGGCTCCGGGAAGACCACGACCGGGCGGGCGATCTCACTGTTCCGTGACCCGACGTGTGGCACCGTCACCATTGGCGGCAACGTCGTGACCGGCGTCGACGACGCCACTCGCAGGAAGCTCCGCTCCACGGTGCAGTTGGTGCACCAGAACCCGTTTTCCTCCCTGAACCCCAAAATGACAGTGGAGGCCATCGTGGCCGAGCCGGTTCGGAACTTGGCGGGGGCGTCGAAACGCGACGCGCGCGCGAAGGCGCACGAGATGCTGGCGCGCGTGGCCCTGGACCCACAGCAGTTCGCGCGGCGCACCCCGGCGCAGCTGTCCGGCGGACAGCGACAGCGTGTGGCCATTGCGCGTGCGCTCGTGGTGGAGCCGGAGCTCGTCGTGTTCGATGAGGCAGTTTCTGCGCTCGACGTGACGGTGCAGGCGCAGATCCTCCGGCTGTTGGAGGACCTGCAGCAAGAGCTGGGCCTGACCTATATATTTATTTCCCACGATTTGGCGGTGGTGCGCCAGATCTCGGATACGGTCAGCGTGCTCAGCCGCGGTACCCAGGTGGAGTACGGCCCGACCGACGACGTCTTCCAGTGGCCGCGCCACGAAGTGACAAAGAACCTGATCCATGCGATCCCGGGCGCGCGCTTCCGTGCCCGACAGTTAGGAGAATTCAGTGTCTAACATCATCAATATGCTTGCCGACGCCTCCCCGGAACTCGCGCGCCTTCGCCAGCGCCGCCCGGAGGCAGTCGAGAACGCAGAGCTCACGTTTACGGCCCTCTTCGAGCCTGACGACGAGGGCGACGTGCCGCTGGCCTGGCGCTATGGTGTCGCCGCGTTCGTGGCCGGGCTCACCGGACTGACAACTGCGAGCGCGTTCTACCGGGAGTTGCTCGAGGATGAAGATCCCGGCCTGGCCGAGGCCGTCGACGCCGCTCTCGCGCGTGGCGCATCTGAGGGGCCGTACTGGTACGGCGACTTCGTCCTGTTCGGTGACGTTGTCGGGGCGGCGTCGGAGCAGTTCGCCGCGGCTTTGGACTTCGCGCACCTGCTGGTTTTCCACCCGAAAGATTCCACCGCCGCAGCGATCGGGCACCTGCAGGCCGCCGGGTGGAGCGACAACGGCATCGTGACGTTGGCGCAGCTCATCGCGTTCGTGACCTTCCAGCTGCGCGTTGTGCACGGCGTGCGGGTGCTCGGCGGGGTTGACGCTGGTGGGGCGCAGCGGGCCGAGCGGGCGTCGACAAGCGGGCGTGCACACGGCGTGGCTGACCCCGGTTGGGAACCCGGGCCACGCACCCTGCTGCCCGAAGTTGTCGCGCCGACAAAGTTCGTGGAGCACTCCCTAGGCTGGCGCGCGTGGGTGCCCAGCCTGGACAAGTCCGAATTCACCGAGGAGCACCGCGACGCGCTGCTCAAGCCCGAGCGAATCGACATGGAGTATTTCCGGCTGCTCGCGCGCGACCCGGCAGTGCTCAAGGCGCGCACCCTGACTGACCTGGACATTTTCTACAACACCGACGGCGGCCTGGGGCGCGCCGAGCGCGAACTCGCCGCGACCGTGGTCTCCCGTCTCAACGGGTGCGAGTACTGTGCTTCCGTGCACCAGGGGCGCGCGAAGCAGGAAGGCGGCGACGCCGAGGCGATCTCCCGGCTCCTTGCCGAAGGCGTGACCGCGGACCTGGGCACCCCGCTGTGGAACGCGCTGCGCGACGCCGCCGTGGCGCTTACGCACACCCCGATTGCGTTCTCGCAACAGCACGTCGAAGCCCTCCGCGAGGCCGGCTGCGGCGAGCTCGAAATCCTCGACCTGATTAACTCGGCGGCGTTCTTTAACTGGGCAAACCGCCTCATGCTCAGCCTGGGGGCGGCTGACGTGCCGAAGCGCTACCGCTAGCGCTTCGTTGTAGGCGCTGCGGGTGCTGGAGGTGCGTATGCGAGGCGTCGCGTGCCGTCGACGTGCGGCATGAGCACCCACGCCACGACAAAGAGTCCGCCCGCAAGCAGTGCCAGCCCCCAGCCGGGCAGTGGCGCGATCAGCGGGCACAGCATGATCGCCAACCACCACAGCATCAGGGGTACCACCATGCTCAGCGACGGCACCTGCGAGACGTTGCGGCTGCGAGCGAACTCGGCCATGGCCTTGCGGTACGGGTGTGCCCGGGTGGTGGCGCGGGCGATGAGCACCGCGGCGAGAGCAACACCGACTTTCACGGCTGCGGGCAGCGGTGCAGCCATCACGCTTATCGACGCCGCTACGCACCCCGCGGTCACCGCCCGCACAGCGGGTGGCGTGGGAATTGGGGTGACGCGGTTGCGGAAGTCTGCGTAGTACATAGGGCAGAGCGTAGCGCATTGAGACTTGCTTCGCGCCACCGTGGTTCGAAATAGTGTTCGACCTTTGCTGTTGCTCGTGTCGGGGACGCGTTGCATACTAACAGGCATGAATGGAACACCTATTCGCTCGCGCGAGTTCGCTACGGACGGTGGTGAGCAGCCCAGCAAGGCTGAGCAGATTGCGCGGCTCCGTGCGCAATTAGCCGAGCTTGACGGTGGTGCCGCGCAGGAGCAGATCGGGGGCGAAGGTGTTGTTCCGTTGGGTGGTGAGTTGGCGAATGTACTTCCGAACGGAGGTTTGCCAAGGCGGCAGGTCACGCAAGTGAGCGACACGCCCTCACTCATTGTGGAGATCCTACGACAGGTCACGGAAGCCGGCGGCTACGCGGCCGTGGTGGGGTGGCCGGAGCTGTCCTACGCGGAGCTTTCAGGACAAGCGCTGCGCAGAACAGTCGCAGTCCCGGAGCCAGGGCTGGACGCAGTGCATGCCGCCGGTGTACTCGCCGAAGGGCTGGATGTGGTGGTGCTGCACACCCGAAGTGAAATCCAATTCACGCCCGCACAGGCCCGCCCGCTGCTTGCCCGTGTGCGCGCCGGGGAAGCAGCGATGCTCTGCGTGAACGTGACGGTGCCTTCGCCCGCACTGCGCATGAGCGCGGACATTGCTCGCTTTCACGGTATCGGGCGTGGCCGTGGGCGTATCGCGGGTATTGACCTTGAAGTGTCCGCGCACGCGAAAGGCTGGAAGCGGCCACCGGCACTACTGACGCTTGGGGTGGCGACAGGCGGTGTCACGCACCTGAAGGCGGTGCCCTCATGAGGGTTGCTGCACTTTGGTTCCCGGACTGGCCCGTACAGGCAGCCAAGCTCGAAGCCGAGGACACGCTGGAAGAACCGATTGCGATCGCGGTGCAGCATCGCATCAAGGTCTGTTCGCAGGAGGCGCGGCGCGTCGGGGTCCGCCGTGGGATGCGGGTGCGTAATGCGCAGGCCGTCGCGCCTGAGCTGACAGTGGTAGAGGACAACCCGGAGCGCGACGGCCGCACGTTCAGCGCGCTCGCAGGCTCCCTGGACGACGTAGCTGCCTCCGTGGAGGTGCTGCGCCCCGGCCTAGTGGTCGCGGATCTCGCCGCGGCGGGGAAGTTCCACGGCAACGAGGACACGGCGCTTGAGATGCTGATCGATGCCGCCGCCCGCCACGGCATCGACGTCATGGCAGGGGCGGCGGATGAGATCGCTACCGCGGTGATCGCCACCCGGAGCTCGCACGTGGTGGCCGAAGGGGGATCGGCGCAGTTTCTCTCAGCGCAGCCACTTCGGGTGCTCACGGCAGAGGCCGCGCTCGGAGCGGACTCGGAAACTGTCCGTACCCTGGGCCAACTTGGTATCCAGACATTGGGGCAGCTTGCGCAGCTGCCTGCCTCAGCCGTGATGACGCGCTTCGGGGTCGCGGGTATTCACCTGCACCGGATCGCCAGCGCAGCCCCGGACCGGCGCGTCGCCCCGGAACTGCCCGTGGAAGACTTCGCGGTGGAGATGACTCCGGAAGAACCAATCGAGCGCGTCGACGCCGCCGCGTTCGCCGCCCGCGCACTCGCGGCCAGGCTGCACCAGCGGCTCAAGGAGGCCGGGGTGCACTGCCTGAGGCTGAAGATCTCCACCGAGCTGAGCGACGGCGCCCGGGTCGAACGCGTGTGGCGCACGCGGGAAGCACTGACGGAAGCCGGCACCGCCGACCGGGTGCGCTGGCAACTTGATGGATGGCTCACCAACGGAGGCAGCGGACCGATCGCCTCGTTGCTGCTCGAACCGCTGGAGCTTGCGCAGCCTGACGTGGTGGGGGAGCTGTGGTCCGACGGGGCATCAGACGATGGTGCGCGCCGCGTGATCGAGCGAGTGCAATCCCAGCTCGGGATGGAGGCGGTGCTGCAGCCGGTCGCGGTCGGAGGGCGCGGCGTGGCCGAGCGTATCCGGCTTGTGCCCTACGGGGAGGTGCCACCACAGGACCGCGGGAAGTTCGTCGGCGTTGTCCCGTCGCCACTTCCAGCCAGGCTTGGTGGTGGGATCGAGCACCCGTCATCACGGGTAAAGTTGCTGGATAGCGACGGTCGGCCGGTGCTTCTTAATGCAGAGGTCCTGCTCAGTGGCCAGCCCGCCACGTTGGTGTGGGGCAAGCGCTGCTACGACGTCACCGCGTGGGCAGGCCCGTGGCCCGTCGATGAAGGGTGGTGGGGTGCGCACCCTATGAAGCTTGCGCGCCTCCAGGTGCTTGGGGTGAAGCAGGCGTCGACGGCGGGGCAGCGCGGGTGGTTGTTGGTGTGGCACCGGCAGCGCTGGAGCGTCGAGGCGCTCTACCACTAGGTGTTAGGACTGCACGATGTCGACGACCAGGCGCAGCGGGTGTTCCAGAATCTGCACCGAATACGGCAAGTCGGAGCGTAACCCTACGACCACGCGGCTGCGACCCTCGTAGGTGCCGGCGTTGACGACGTCAATAATGTTGCCGGTCTCTGCCGGGGTATCCACCTTGATCTGGTCCGCGTCCAGGCCAAGTTCGTAGGGGTAGACGGTGCCGTCGATGTTGATATTGAGGAACGCGTTGCCAGTCACCTTCAGTGGTTTGCCGGTGATCTCCTGCATCGGGGTGGAGGTGTAATCCACGAACCAGCCCGGCTCGCCCTCGCCGACGAGGTCTACAACCACACGGTCGAACCCTTCGTGGGTGCCCACACGCACGCCAGCCACGGTGAGCTGAGCAGGCGCGGAAGGCCGCTGAGTCTTCGGGCTCGCGTTCGCGGTACCGAGCGGGCGCAGCTGCGTCGTTGATGGCGCAGCATGCATCGAGCCGACGCGGGTCGCGGCCTGGTCCTGAGCAGGAGAAGACACGCACCCAGCGAGCACGGCGCCAGCAATGCAGGGCGCCAGCGCCGCAACGGCGAACTTCGGTAAGGGAAACACGCAAATTACCGTAGCCAGAACGAATCTCGAAGAGCAAAGCAGAACGGCAAAAAATCAAAAAGGTTATCAAAATGTTAACTGCCCGACTCGGCCCGGTTTAGGTATGCCTAATCAATCGGGAAATTTTCGCTACAGTAGGTGACATGACTACAGCCCATGCACGCACACTCTGCTCCGATACGGACAGTGAGCCGCTGCCGGGTACCGCGAAACCCGGCTCGACCTACGTTTTGTTTGAGTGGCCACACAAGTGGAGCCACGACGTACTCGACGGCGACACCTTCGGGGACGAACTGACCGAAAAGTTGAAAGCGCACATGCAGCGCTACAACGCCACCTTGCTGCTCATCCGCCACCCAACGAGGGAAGGCCGCCAGATTGAAGACCACCACGTCTACCTGGTCTTCGCCGACCAGGCAGCAACCGAGGTGCTGCACGTCGATGGGCCTGAGGCGATCCTGGATCTCGACCTGTCAGGCCCAGGGCAAAACAGCGCCAAGTCGCGTACGAAACCGCTGGTCCTGGTCTGTACCCACGCGAAGCGCGACATGTGCTGCGCCATCAAGGGTCGCCCCATCGTCAACGAGCTCGTAGAGAAGTACCCGTTTGGGCAGGGCAACGACGTGGTGTGGGAAACCTCGCACATCAAGGGGCACCGTTTTGCCGCCACGATGCTGCTCATGCCGTGGGCGTACAGCTTTGGCCGAATGAACCTTGAGGCTACTGAGGCCATGCTTGAAGCTGCGATGCGCGGCGAGTACTTCGTGCCGGGCAACCGCGGCCGCGGCACCTTCAGCCCGGTAGGTCAGGTGGCGGAAGTGGACGTCGCAACGCAGCTCGCCACCCGAGGGGACAAGGTGCGCTACGGCCAGCTCGAAGTCACCGCCGAGCGTATCGACGGCCCCTCCGCCCACGTCACCGTCACCGACACCGCGACCGACACTGCCTACGAGGTGACGTTGGAACAGCGCGACGTTGATGCCGTGATGGCATCATGCGGGAAGGACCCGAAGCCCGGCAAGAGCTGGGTCGCAGTCGGGCGCTCCTAGATGTAGCTGGGCAGCACGTCAGCGACCCTGTTGATCACGTGGTCGGTGCGCTGCTGCACCTCGGCGGGCGAGTGGTGGAAGCTGTGCGAGTGATCTGCGATCTCGTGCATGGACAGGTCATTCCACGAGTCGCCGAAGGTGTACAGCTCGATGTCTTCGCGTGGGACGTCGAGGAGCTGCAACAGGTCCTGGATGCCTGCGCCCTTCGTGCGACCGGGCGCCATGATGTCGATGAAGTCCTGGTTCTGCGCTACCGATACATGCGGCAGCGCGCGCGTCCACTCGTAGACTTCGGCGCGAAGCGCTTCGTTGCCTGGGATCCACAAGGGGACGACGGCGAACTCGTGGTGGGGAATGTCGGCCGTGGTCATCCTGTCGAAGTTGACGGTAAAGCTGCTGCGGGCCTGGGTGTTGTTGCTGAACTCACCATCGACGTGGCCGATCGTGGTGCCGAACACCGCCACCCCATCCGTGTCAGCGAAGTGCGTGACCACCTGCTCGACGATCTCCGGGTCTACAAGATGTGAGTAGAGCAGGCGCTCGTTGTCGCCGGTGGTTGCGGAGCCGCCGTTGGAGAGCACCTGGTAGTCGAAGCGGATGGGGCAGTGGCGCATCCCGAACTCGAGCGCGGTGCGCGAGCGTCCGGTGGCAGAAATGGCGATGTGGCCGGCGTCGCGCCAGGCCTGGATCGCGGCCATGTCGGCCGGGTCGAAGCCGTGCTCGCCCGTGTCAGTGTCCGTGGAATGATGAAGGGTGCCATCAAAATCAAACGCTGCGATTTTCATGGCACCCATCCTAACCAACTGGTCACACCTTAGCGGCGCATCACCTTCTTGGACAGCCAGTTGCCCAAGAACTGCGCCAGCTGCACGATGACGACGATGACGATCACGGCAGCCCACGTCACCTGCGGCTCGAACTGGCGGTAGCCATACACGATGGCGAAGTCACCGAGGCCGCCACCGCCGATGTAGCCTGCCATCGCGGACATATCGATCACCGCGATGAAGATGAACGTGTAGCCGAGGATCAGCGGACCGAGCGCCTCGGGGAGGATGACGGTGCGGATGATCGTCCACGGGCCTGCGCCCATCGAACGCGCGGCCTCAATCATGCCGGGATCGATGGACACCAGGTTCTGCTCGACGATACGGGCCACGGTAAAGGTCGCGGAGAAACACATCACAAACGTGGCTGCGCCCCGGCCAATCGTGGTGCCCACCACCGACAACGTGATGGGGTAGAGCATCGCGATCATGATGATGAACGGGATCGGCCGGAAGAAGTTCACGGCGAAGTTAATCACCCAGTACACGACGCTGTTCTGCAGGATGCCACCCGGGCGGGTGGTGTACAGGAACACGCCAAGGATCAGGCCGCAGATACCACCGACCAGCAGGGTGATGCCCACCATCCAGAGCGTGTCGCCGATGGCGTCTACGAACGTGGGACCGAGGCGGTCCCAGTTCGGCTGCGCCAGAATGAATTCATTGACAGCACTGTTCATCGACGTATCTCCTGAATATCCGTGGTGCCCTGCAGCGTGTGCAGGAACTCGTTAATCGCTGCATCGTCGCCGTTGAGGCGGACCGTCATCTTGCCGAAGGAGTGCTCCTGCAGGGTCGTAATACCCGCGTGCACCGGCTGAATCGACACGCCGCGTTGGCGCGCCTTCTCCGCCGCGCCGAAGAATCCCGAGTGTTCGGTCAGGTCGACAGTGAAGAGGCGCCCAGGCGCCGCGTTCAGCAACTCGAGCTCCTCGTGCTTGTCTGGGGTGTTGCGAAGCGACGTCGATACGAAGCGCTGTGCGACCTTCGTCTTCGGGTCCGAAAACACCTCGTAGACGGAGCCATACTCGACGACCTTGCCGGCCTCCATCACGGCGACCTTGTCCGCAATCGCGCGGATCACGTCCATCTCGTGGGTAATCACCACGATCGTGATGCCAAGTTCCGCGTTGACGCGGCGCAGTAGCTCAAGCACCTCGTGGGTGGTCTCGGGGTCGAGGGCGGAGGTGGCTTCGTCGGCAAGCAAGAGCGAGGGATTCGTGGCGAGCGCACGAGCGATGCCCACGCGCTGCTTCTGACCACCCGAAAGCTGCTCGGGGTAGTTCTTGCCACGATCCGACAGGCCGACGAACTCGAGGAGCTCCTCGACGCGCGCCCGGCGCTCCTGCTTGCCCAAACCGGCAAGCTGCAGCGGGTACTCAATGTTGCCCGCCGCAGTTCGGGAAGAGAACAAGTTGAACTGCTGGAAAATCATCCCAACGTTTCGGCGCACTTCCCGCAGGCGCTTCTCGCTCTTGCCGACGATATTGGTGCCGTCGAGGAGGAGTTCGCCGCTGGTAGGCATGTCGAGCCCGTTGATCAGCCGCACCAGCGTGGACTTGCCAGCGCCGGAGTAGCCGATCACTCCAAGGATCTCACCAGGCTCGACCGTCAGCGACACATTGTCGACGGCCACAACCTCGCGCCCACCCGTTGTAAAGACTTTCGATACGTCCCGGAACTCAACCCGGGTGCCGGTTTTCGTCACGGATTACTTCTCCTGAAGGCGTGCGAGGATAGCGTTTGCGTCATCGCGGGAGCGCTCAACAGCGACCGCGGTGCCGCGGGAATCCTCCTGGACGGCAGCTGCGACCTCTGGGGAGTTCCACAGCTCTGCGAGGCGGTTGTAGGTCGGGTTGTCCAGGTCCTCAGCGCGTGCAGCGAAGACGTTGATGTATGGCTCGCCCTGCTCGGAAGCCGGGTCATCCTGGAAGATAGCCTGCTTTGGCTCAATGCCAGCGCGCTCCAGCCAGGAGTTGTTGATGATGGCCGGGCGACCCTCCTTGTATGCGGAGGTCGTCTGGGAAGCGTCGACCGGAACAACCTTCACCTTCGACGCTGCCTCGTCGATATCTGCTGGAGACGGGGCCAGTTCATCGGCGCCATCCTTCAGCGTGATCAAGTCAGCCTGGACGAGGACGTTGATTGCGCGGCCCTGGTTCGAGTCATCGTTCGGGATAGCAACCTCGGTACCTTCGATGCCGTCGAGGGAATCGTGATCCTTCCAGAACAGTGCCAGCGGGTAGATCTCCGTGGTGGACAGCACCTTCAGGTCGTTGCCGGAAGCCTCGTTGTAGGTAGCGAGGTAGAGGATGTGCTGGAACTTGTTCAGGTCAATCTCGCCCTGGGCAAGCGCCTCGTTGACTGGTGCGTAGTCAGAGAACTGCACGATGTCGAGGGTGATGCCGTTGTCCGCTGCAAGGTCTTCGAAGACGGACCATGCCTTCTGGTCAGCGTCGGTGGTACCAATCTTGACGACGGTGTCCTCGCCGCCACCGGCAGCGTCGGTGGTCTTCTCGGCAGAGTCGTTGGAGCAAGCTACCAGGCTGGTAGCGGCGAGGGCTGAAGCTGCGATGGTTGCAATCACACGGTTGAGGCGCATGATGTCTCCTTTATGTCTTTCGTTGGGGAATCATTGATGGTTTGAAAACTTAGCATCTATTGGACCGCTTAGTCTATCCCTGGCTACAAACGTTGAATATAAATCCGCTTGCGCGAGCATTCGAACATGTTTACACTATCGAACATGCGATTCAATGGGGGTGCTCCGCTGACATGGTCAAAGCTGGAGCGGATACTGTCTGGGAGCGACGTCGGTCCTGTCGTTCCGGTAGATCACCTCACCTTTGCTGGTGAAGCGGAGGGTGAGGGGGTCGGTGGTCGGCGCGGTGGGGTGCCATTCGCCGAGTTGCACGCGGTGTCGTCCTATAGCTTCCTTGGCGGGGCGAGCGAGCCTGAACAGCTGGTTGCACGCGCTCGGTCGCTCGGACTTTCGGCGCTTGGCCTGTGTGATCGTGACGGTTTCTACGGTGCGGTGAAGTTTGCGGAAGCTGCTGCGGCGGCCGGGATGCCCACGGTGTTTGGTGCAGAGCTGACGCTGAAAGAGGGGGTGCTGCCCGTCCTGGCCCGTGGTGCGGAAGGGTACCGGAGGTTATCGCATCTGATGTCGCGCGCACACATGGAGGGTAGGCAAAAAGGCGAGCTCTCGTACCCGCCGATGTGGGAAATCGGGGAGTGGCTTGATGGCTCCTGCTTAGCGCTTGGCGGGTGGGAGTGGACCCCGCTATTCGATAAATTGAGCGAGAGCTTCGGGGTGGAAAATGTGGTGAGGGAGTACGTGGTCTCACTCATGCCGGATGATGCCGATCATCACCAACAATTAGACCGCTTCGTTCATCTTCCCGCCATAGTGAGTACCCGGCCTGCCGCTGCGACGCGCCGACACGCGCGCCTCGCTGCAGCGAAACATGCGCTTGGCCAGCGCCGCGCGCTGCGGCAAGACGTTGCTGACCTGCACCCCATGGGGGCGCACTGGCTGCGCAGCGGGCAGCAGCTCGCCCGGCTGCTGCCGGGATGTGAGCCGATGCTGGCCACCACCGTGGAGGTTGCCGAACAGTGCGCGTTTACGCTCGACCTTGTCGCGCCAAACCTACCGGACTACGACACTCCTGCTGGCCACAATGAAATGAGCTATCTGAAGGAGTTGACCTACGCGAGTGCGCAGGTGCGGTACGCGACGCGCCCGGAAAACATCCGTGAGCAGGCGATGAAGCAGATTGCTTACGAACTCAGCGTGATTGAGGAGCTCCAATTCCCCGGCTACTTCTTAATCGTGTACGACCTGGTCGACTTTTGTCGGCGCAGCAATATCCTGTGCCAAGGCCGTGGGTCGGCGGCGAACTCAGCGGTCTGCTTTGCTCTCGGGATCACGAACGCCGAGCCGATCAGCGCTGGCCTTCTCTTTGAGCGTTTCCTGTCGCCGGACCGCGATGGCCCACCGGATATCGATATTGATATTGAGTCCGGCAGGCGCGAAGAAGTAATCCAGTACGTTTACCGGCGCTACGGCCGCGAGCGTGCCGCGCAGGTGGCGAACGTGATCACGTACCGGAGGAAGGGTGCTGTTCGTGACGCCTCCCGGGCGCTCGGGTACCCACAAGGTGCTGCGGATGCCTGGTCAAAAGGACTCAGCGACCCGCCGGAGCCGGTATGTACGTTGGCGGAGGAGTTCATTGGCCAGCCACGCCACCTCGGGATCCACTCGGGCGGGATGGTGATCTGCGACCGGCCGATCGCGGACGTCGTTCCCATCGAGTGGGCGCGCAAGGAACAGCGCTCTGTGGTGCAGTGGGACAAAGACGACTGCGCTTCGGCGGGGTTGGTGAAGTTTGACCTGCTCGGGCTCGGCATGCTGGAGGCCCTGCACCACATGGTGGACCTCGTACGCGATACAACGGGCACAGAGGTGCACCTGTGGGAGCTCGACCTCGCCGACACCAACGTCTACGACATGCTGTGCCGCGCTGACGCCGTCGGAGTATTCCAGGTGGAGTCGCGCGCGCAACTTTCCACGCTGCCACGGCTGAAACCACAGCGCTTCTTTGACCTCGTGGTCGAGGTGGCCCTCATCCGCCCAGGCCCAATTCAAGGCGGATCCGTTCACCCATATCTACGGCGCCGCGATGGCCTCGAGCCCGTTCTCTACGATCACCCGGTGCTGGAAAAATCTCTTGGGAAGACGCTGGGTATTCCGTTGTTCCAGGAGCAGCTCATGCAGATCGCCGTCGACGCCGCAGGATTCAGCGGCCGGGAGGCCGACGCGCTGCGCCGCGCGATGGGTTCGAAGCGTTCTCCAGCTAAAATGGCGGCGCTCAAAGCCCGGTTCTTCGAGGGCTGCAACACCACGAACGGGATCGGGGCGGACGTCGCGGAAAAGCTCTGGAACAAGATCGTCGCGTTTGCCGCCTACGGATTTCCGGAGTCGCACTCGCAATCGTTTGCGTCGCTTGTGTACTTCTCCGCGTGGATGAAGTACTACTACCCGGCGCAGTTCTGCGTCGGCCTGCTGCGGGCACAGCCGATGGGCTTCTACTCGCCCCAGTCCCTGATTCAAGACGCCCGCCGCCACGGCATCACGGTGTTGCCGGTGAGCGTGAACGGATCCGGCGTACAGGCGCGCTGTATAGATAATGACACAATTCGGATCGGGCTGAATTTGGTGAAGGGGGTCGGGGAGAAGGCTGCGGCCAGGATCGAGAAGGCCGCGCCGTTCACGGACATCGCGGACCTGGCGCGTCGGGCGGCGCTGACCGTGGAGCACGTCGAGGCGCTCGCCAAGGCGGGTGCGCTGGACTGCTTCGGAGGGGAGCGTCGACAAGCAGTGTGGGCTGCGGGTATCGCAGCAACAGAGCGCGACGGCATGCTGCCTGGGCTTTCAGGTATCGACGCCCCAGCGCTGCCCGGGATGACCGCGTTCGAATTGCTCGCGGCCGATGTTGCCGCCACGGGCGTCACCCCTGATATTCAACCGATGCAGCTGCTGCGCGAACACTTGCAACGGGAGGGGATTCTCCGAGCGGTCGACCTTCGTAGCGTGGAAGACGGTACCCGCGTCCGCGTCGCAGGCGTGGTCACGCACAGGCAGCGGCCGCAGACGGCATCAGGCCTGACGTTTCTGGGGATGGAGGACGAAACCGGGCTGCTGAACATCATGGTGTCGCCGGGGCTGTGGAAGCGGCAGCGCGTAGTGGCGCGCACAGCGCACGCGCTGGTGGTGCGCGGGATTGTCCAGAACGCGTCGGGTGCGGTCAGTGTGGTGGCGGACCGTCTGGAGCAAATCGATGTCGGCCAGTGGCTCTCGCGTGGTTCACGTGATTTTCGGTGAAGTCGCTAGGGTAGGGCCCATGGAACAGCAGACTGACGCACTCGCGAGACCACCGCTGCCGGCCTCGGTTGAGCAGATGCACCGCGTATCACCGAAGTACATGGTGCCCATGCTGGTGACCAACACGGTGTGGGCGCTGATTGTCATCGGCGGCTTGCTGTGGGCGCAATGGAAGTACGGCGGCTGGTGGATGTGGGGAGCGGCCGTCTGCGGAGTGTTCTTCATCTGGAAGTACTTCCTTATCCCGTTCCAGGTACGCAACCTAGCGTGGCTGGAAACGAACAACGAGCTCATCCTGAGCCAGGGGAAGATGTGGCACACGCTCACCGTTATCCCTTACGGGCGCATCCAGTTCGTGGACGTCAACACGGGACCGGTGATGCGGATGCTTGGGCTTAAGAAGCTGGTGGTGAACACGGCATCGGTCAGTTCGGTGACCACACTGCCTGGGCTTCCCGCCCACGATGCCGACGCGCTGCGTGACCGGCTTGTAGTCAAAGCACGCGAACAGATGAGTGGCCTATGACGGCGGCCTCTGAGTACCGGCGGGTCCACCGGCTGACCCCGTTGCTGCGCGTGTGGGCGACGCTGCTTGCGCTGCTCACGATCGCTGTCTTCAACTTCACGATGCCCCTAGTCAACTGGCTGCAAGACGAAGGCATCGGCATCATGGATGTGGGCGTGGCCGTCGGCGTGTTCGTCGTTGGCCTGCTCGTAGTGTTCATTATTTCGCAGCTGTGGTGGGCCAAGATCGGATTCCGCGTTGGCGAAGAAGACATCGAGCTGACGCGAGGGGTGCTCACCACTAAGGTGCGCACCGCTCGCTACGACCGGATCCAGGCAGTCGACGTCATCGAGCCGTTCGCGCCGCGCCTGTTCGGACTTGCGGCGGTGCGCGTCGAGGCGGCCGGCGGCAACAATTCGGCCATCGAGATCGCCTACCTGCCCCGCGCGGAAGCGGACGAACTACGCGCCGAGATCCTGCAGGCCATCGCTGCCCGCCCCGGCGCAGCTGCGTCCGCGTTGACGCCCACCGAGCAAGACGCCGAACCGGCTAATACGCTGGTGCCACCAATCCCGATTGGTCGTTCGCTGCTTGCTGCGGCGTTCCAACTCTCAACCATCATTACTGTTGTCTCGAGCGCCGTCCCGCTCTTCACCGATCTCTCGATCACCGCGGCAGTACCGATCCTCGTCGGGTTCGTGCCACAGATCTGGCGCACCATCGACCACTCGTGGCGCTTCAATTCAGTGCTTGACGACGCCACCTCCGGCAGCAACGGGGCCGTCATCAACATGACGTACGGGCTTGCGAACCGCAGGCACCAAGCGGTCCCGTTGCACCGCATCCACGCGGTACAGCTTCGCCAGCCACTGCTGTGGCGCATGTTTGGGTGGTGGACCGTCTCGGTGACTGTGGCCGGGTACGGGTCTGAGCGTAACAAGGCAACTGGCACGTCCAAGTTGCTGCCGGTCGGGACCTTGGAGCAGGCCATGCAGGTCATCGACGCGATTGCGCCGCTGTCCGGCGAGGCGATGAGAGACATGTCGCGTGCGCAGATGTGCTCCCCGCGCGCAGCGCGGTGGGTCTCACCGGTTGACTGGCGGCGGCAGACGGTCACGCTGTACCCAGAGGTTACAGTGGTCACGTTCGGAAGCCTGTCCCAGCGGTACCAGATGGTGGAAAACATGCATATCCAGGAGCTTTCCTTCAAACAAGGGCCGTTGCAGCGCAGGCTTGGCCTGGCGCACGTGCGCTTTGACCTGGTCCCGGGAGCCGTCAAAATGGTGGCGCGGGACGTGCGCGCGGGGGAGGGGCGTTGGCTCGTCGACACGCTGCGCACCCGCACGCTTCCAGGTATGGATGATGCGGAGGCGCTCATCGAAGAGGCTTAGCCGTGGACGGTCAAACCCCAGTGCTGTATGGCGCCGCCGATCTCCATGGCGCCTACGCGAGTCTTATTGGTATCGGACACGTTGGAGTTGACGCCTACGGCCCATACTCCGGAGTTATCGGCGGCGAAGACCGCACCGCCTGAGTCTCCACGATCGGTGATGCTGCGGAAGTAGAACAGGCCGTTGTTTCCGATGTTTTCGAACTCTCCGCAGGAGTAGCCGGTGGTGGCTCCGAGACGACAGATGGCCATGCCTCGGGCTTGCGCTTCTTGTGGGGTGATCCAGCCGCGGAGCGGAAGATCCAGTGGGAGTGTTGAGGAATATCGCGCATCGCCGGTGATTTCGATCAGCCCGATATCGGCGCCGACGATACCGCCGTATGCGTCCTTCTCCAGATAGGACTCCACCATCTCTCCGACATACGACCAGTTGCCTTGGGCGTCCTGCACGTAGAACTGATCGCCGCGATCGCCACAGTGGCCCGCAGTGATGATGAAGATCCGCTCGCCTTTGGATGCAAGGAAGCCCGTCGAACAGCCCGAGCTTTGTGTCTCGTTGATGATCCTGCCGCCAGGTACGATCCCGCCAGGCTGCTCCAGCCACTTCCAGTCGACAAAGTTGTGGTAGTACACGCCACGGTTGTCGTCGCGGCCCCGCTGCCCAGATGAGTCGTTTCTCGGATCGATGACGTTGCGTTGAATCGGTGGCTCGACGCGTTGGCTGGGGGCGCTTGGGCGTTCGCGGTAGTCCGGCTCTGAACGGTACTGCGTCTGCTGGGCAGAGGTGGTAACAGCTGGTAGCGAGGTATGCTCGTCGAGCATTGAGGCAATGTCCGAAACAGCTGCGTCCTGCTCGGCGCGCCATGCGTCGAGCTCCTCATCGGAGGAACCCGAACAACTCGCCAACAATGCAGAAGCGGCGAGTACAGCGGTCAAACGGGCACGGGATGCAGTCGTAGAGAGCATGGCGGACTCGTTTCAATTAAGGGGCAGGGTAACAGGCACAGATCTTAACAGCTGTAGCAACCCTTCCGCTTAGACTCCGCCGACGAATCCCAACTGCCGCCAGGCCTCGAAGACGGCGACGGACGCGGAGTTGGAAAGGTTCATTGACCTGCGGCTCGGCAGCATCGGGATGCGTAGCTGCTTGGTCACGCGCGGGTGGCTGCGGTGTGCTTCGGGAAGACCGGTCGGCTCGGTGCCGAAGAGGAGGGCGTCGCCGTCGCGGTACTCGACGTCCTGGTAGTAGTCGGTTGCCTGCGTGGTGAACGCGAAGATGCGGGCGTCCGGGATGGAGGCGAAGCAGGCGTCGATAGTCGGGTGGATCTGCACGTCCGCTAGGTCGTGGTAGTCAAGGCCTGCGCGCTTCAGGTGCTTGTCTTCGAAGTTGAACCCGAGTGGCTCCACCAGGTGCAGTACGGCGCCGGTGTTTGCGCACAGCCGGATTGCGTTGCCGGTGTTGCCTGGGATGACGGGATTGTCAAAGATAACGTGAAAAGCGCACATGGTTACAGTCTAGGATGGTCACCGTGACTGCGATTAAATTAGACGGAAAACTGTACCGCGAAGAGATCTTTGCAGATCTCAAAACACGAGTAGCCGCCCTGCGTGAGCGTGGGATCACGCCGGGGCTGGCCACCGTGCTGGTCGGCGATGATCCGGCGAGCCAGAACTACGTGCGCATGAAGCACCGCGACTGTGAGGAGCTGGGCATTGCCTCCATCATGAAGGAGCTGCCGGGGGACATCACACAGGAAGCGCTCGAGGAAGTCATCGAGGAGCTCAACAACGACGACGCCGTCACCGGCTACATCGTGCAGCTGCCGCTGCCGAAGCACCTAGATGAGAACCGCATCCTGGAACTGATCGACCCGGACAAGGACGCCGACGGCCTGCACCCGGTCAACCTGGGCAAGCTGGTACTCAACGAGCCTGCGCCACTGCCGTGCACCCCGAACGGTTCCATCAAGCTGCTGGAGCGCTTCGGCGTGGATCTTAACGGCGCGATTGTGTGCGTCATCGGCCGCGGAGTGACCGTGGGCCGCCCAATCTCGCTGATGTTGACCTCGCGCAACGTCAACGCCACGACGGTGCTGTGCCACACCGGCACCAAGGACCTGGCTGCGGAGACGCGCCGGGCGGACGTGGTCATCGCGGCGGCCGGTAAGCCGCACATGATTACGGCGGACATGATTAAGGAAGGCGCCGCACTGCTGGACGTGGGCGTCTCGCGTGTCGACGGCAAAACGGTCGGCGACCTGCACCCTGATGTGTGGGAGAAGGCGGGCTGGGTCTCGCCGAACCCTGGTGGTGTTGGCCCGATGACTCGCACGTTCCTGGTCCGCAATATCGTGGAGCGGGCTGAGCAGCTTGCCTAACTCGGCAGAAGGGTTGTCGCTGGACAACCCTCATGACATTGGGAACCCGCCCTCGCCCCTGCCACGGAACGTGCAGGTGGCGATGGTCGGCGTGTTCATCCTGGGGTTTGTCGCCGCGGGGGTGTGGTCGCTGACGGATCATTGGCGGCGTGCCACGTTCACACTCGGGGCGACCATGCTGTGGTGCGCACTGCTGCGCCTGACGTGCGACTCGCAAGTCATTGGTCTGCTGGCAGTGCGCTCCAAACGGTTCGATATCGCGTTTTCCACCAGCCTGGGCGCCGCGATGGTGTGGCTAGCCTGGTCGGTGGACGCGCTGGGCTCCTAAAGGGATCTTACGCGCTGGTCAGCGCGATGAAGTTGCGCAAGATGTTGTCCATCTGGCGGGCCTCGACGAGAAACGCGTCGTGGCCAACCGGGGATGACAGCTTGTGCATCCCCAGCAGGTTCCCCAGGTTGCGGGACATGTGTTCCTGCTGGTGGTAGGGGTACAAAATATCCGTATCGACGCCCACAATCATCGTCGGCACCGTCGACGAGTGCAGCGCTTTGTTCAGGCCTCCGCGACCGCGGCCGATGTCGTGGCGGTTCATGGCTTCGGTGAGTGTGACGTAGGCGCCGGCGTCGAAACGCTTGACGAGCTTCTGCCCCTGGTAGTCCAGGTAGCTTTGCACAGCGAAGCGCTGGTCGTGCTCGCGGTAGGGGCCGAGTGGGTTTTCGCCCTCCTGGGCGCTGGTGCCGAAGCGCTCGTCGATTTCGAGCTCACCGCGGTAGGTGAGGTGTGCGATGCGCCGGGCGGCAGCCAGTCCCTCGTCGGGGGAGGTGCCGGTGGAGTAGTAGTCGCCGTCGTGCCAGTTGGGGTCGCGCACGATGGCGTAAATCTGAGCCTCCTGGATGCCGATCTGCCAGGCGCTTGCGCGCGCGGAGACTGCCATGACGCAGGCGTAGCCGACAGATTCCGGGTAAAGCAGCGTCCACTCCAGGGTGCGCGCCCCGCCCATGGAGCCTCCCATGATGGCATGCACACGGTGAATGCCGAGCTGGGTGAACAGGGTGTGTTCGGCGCGGACCTGGTCGCGAACTGAAAGTGCGGGGAAGCGGGACCCCCACGCGGCGCCGTCGGGATGCGTGCTCGCAGGACCAGTCGAGCCGTAGCAGGACCCGATCACGTTGGTGCAGATCACGCACCATGTGTCGGTGTCGAGTGCTTTGCCGGGGCCAATCGCCCCGCCCCACCACTCGGCGGCGTTGGAATCGCCGGTTAAGGCGTGCTCAACAACAAGGATGTTGTTGTCGCCCTTCGAGTCACCCCGGAACTGCCCCCACCGCTGGTACGCGATGTGGGCGTCCTGGATAGTGCCTCCGGCCTCTGTGGTGAAGTCACCAATCGGGACTATCTGCAGCTCGCCTTCAGGCGCCAGGTTGGGCATGTTAGATCGCTGCGAATCCGCGCTCGAGGTCCGCAATGATGTCGTCGGCGTCTTCGATACCGACGCTCAGGCGGATGGTTGCCTGGGAGATACCGGCGCGCGCCAGGCCCTCCGCGTCCGACTGGGAGTGCGTCGTTGTGGCCGGGTGAACCACCAGGGAGCGGACGTCGCCGATGTTCGCCAGGTTCGAGTGTAGCTTGAGGGCGTCGATAAACTTCCAGGCGTTGGTGTGGTCGTCCTTGTCGCCTGCGATCTCGAAGGAGAGCACCGAGCCGGTGTAGCGCAGTCCGAGCTTTTCCTTGACCGCGTAGTACGGAGAGGACTCGAGGCCGGCGAAGTTCACCTTGGCCACCTTGTCGTGCTCGCTGAGGAACTTCGCTACCTTCAGTGCGTTCTCGTTGTGACGCTCCACGCGCAGGCTGAGCGTGTCTAGGCCCTGCAGTGCGACCCACGCGTTGAACGGGGAGATTGCAGCGCCGGTGTCGCGCAGGATGCCGGCGCGGGCCTTCAGTGCGAAGGCCGGTGCACCGAGGTCCGCGTACTTCAGGCCGTGGTACGCCGGATCCGGGGTGACGAAGTACGGGAAGACTGGCTTGCCGTCGCGCTCGACGGTCCAGTCGAACTTGCCGCCGTCGACGAGGACGCCGCCGATAGCTGCGCCGTTGCCCGTGTAGAACTTCGTGGTGGAAACGACCACGATGTCCGCGCCGAGCTCCAGTGGGCGGACCAAGGCAGCGGTGGCCATCGTGTTATCGATAATCAGTGGCACCTGGTTGCGGTGCGCGACCTCCGCGACGGTCGGGATGTCGAGGACGTCGGCGATCGGGTTGCCGAAGGTCTCGCCGTAGAACGCCTTCGTGTTCGGCTGGACAGCCGCCTGCCAGCTCTCTGGATCGTCAGGGTTGTCGACGAACGTGACGTCGATGCCGAGGCGCGGCAGCGTCACCTGGAACAGGGTCTCGGTGCCACCGTAGATGCGAGGTGAGGTAACGATGTGGTCGCCTGCCGACGCCAGGTTCGTAATGGCGGCGGTCTCTGCAGCCATGCCAGAGGCGAATGCGGTAGCTGCGACGCCACCCTCGAGGTCCGCGATGCGGTCTTCGAGTGCCTGCTGGGTTGGGTTGGTCAGGCGAGTGTAGATCGGGCCTGGGTTGGAGAGGTTGAAGCGGTCTGCTGCGTGCTGAGCGTTGTCGAACACGTAGGAGGTGGTCATGTAGATGGGTTGGTTGCGGGCCCCGTAGTCGCTGTCCACGGCCTGTCCGGCGTGGATGGTGCGGGTGTTGAAGGACCAGTCTTTCGTATTGCTGTTGTCGTATTGAGTCATGGGGAACAATGTAACGCTTGGTAAGTTTCGTGTGAACCAAGCTGTCTAGCGACGCCTGTTTACCAGTGACTATGCGTGAATATAAATCTTGCGAGTACCGTAGCTCGCGATGACGTGACCTCCGTTTCCAGGGCAGGGGGTGTTATCTGTACTGCGGTAGCTGGCGCACTGGATTCCCCTATTGGAGGAGGCTTCAGCGTCCGTCTAGCCCGCTGATTACGTCCGCGAAGACGTCCGATTCTGAGGCTGGGTGCTCGGCCGCATTCTCTCCGAGCAAGAGGGGGCAGGAGATCTTCGATCTGGTCGAATCCAGTCGCCGTACTGTCTTCGACATCGCCCACGTCGGTGTCTCCGGCATCCTCGAGTCCATGGTCCTGTTTAAAGAGGTCGGCCTGGGCAGTGTCTACGTCGTCCCGCTGTTCGAGATGTCCAAGTCGCCATGAGTGGGCTGGTCATCGCGCTGCGCAATGAGGGGTAGGTTTTCGCGGCGGGGGTGCTGAGTGGACCTCCCTGAAACCCGCTACAGAAGCAAGAAAGAGGTAAGAAAACGTTTCTCAAGCTAGAGGAGTTTGTGGAGTGGTTTTCGGGCTGTTTTGGCACTCTTTTCTGGTTACGGAGCAAGAAAACTACTCGGCCCAAAAAGGAACATAGTGGCGGTTGCGAGCTCCCGCATTCGGGTCGTAGAGCCGGATGGGGCCTTCATCTACGGTGGCGTTTACGAGACGGGTCGTCTGGGCAGTCTGTGTATCCCTGAGTCCGAAGCGACTTCGTAGCGATGTATTCGTGACTGCGCGATTGTCCAGAAATCCAAGGCATGCATGCTGGTAGACGGCTTCGATCTTTTCATCTGTAGTCATCAGCTTGAACGGGCGGTAGGCACTCAGCGTGACGGTGGTTGTGCCATTTGTGCGAATGGGTGCAGGTGGAAGGTGTTCCGCCTCCAGTGGCGCAACAATCTTGTCCCAATCACTTCCACGTTGCTCGACGAAGTGTGCGAGGCGAAGCGCTTCGCCGAGACGTGGATTGCGAGTTGTGGAAGCCGAGTCAATAAAACGCTGGGGATCGACCAACGGGGCTCCAGGATTAGTCACTTCGACACGGTCGCTGAAGACCTCAACAGTCAAGTATTAGTCACGCTGTTCCAGGTCCTGGTGCATGAGTGCAAGGGATCATCTCCCTGAAGACCGGTGGCTGTACTGAGGACTGCCACTTCTGCTCCCAGTCTGGCCTGTTCGAATCACCCGTGCGCGCCGTGACGCTGGACATCGCCGAACTTGTCGAGGCCGCCAAGTAGTCCGAGAAGATGGGTGCTTCCGAGTTCTGCATCGTCGCCGCAGTGAAGGGCCCGACCCAGCAGCTGTTCGACCAGGTTGCCGAGGCTGTAACGGCTATCCAGAAAGAGGTGGACATTTCCATCTCCGCATCACTTGGCATCCTCCCTCGCGACCAGGCTTGCCAACTGGCCGAGATGGGCGTGCCGCGATACAACCATAACTTCGAAATCGCCGAGTCGTTCTTCCCTAACGTGGTCACCACCTACACCTGGCAGGAGCGCAAGGACACGCTGGAGAACGTGCTGGCAGAGGGCATGGAGACCTGCTGCTGCGGCGGCATCATCGGGCTAGGCGAGACCATTGAGCAGCGCGCCGAGTTCGCCACCCAGTTGGCCGAAATCCAGGCGCATGAAGTGCCGATGAACTTCCTCGACCCGCGCCCAGGAACCCCGTTCGCAGGCTGCCCCTTGGTGCCGCAGGGTGAGGCGCTGCGCGCCGTCGTGGCGTTCCGTCTGGCCATGCTGTCCACTCAGCTGCGCTTCGTCGGTGGCACGGCGCTCGCGCTTGGCGACGACGGCACCGAAACCGTCCTCATAGGCGGCGCGAATGCCATCATCGGTGGCAATTACCTGACCACGTTCGGCCGTCCGATGGAGAAGGACCGCGACGCCGTCGACCGGGTGATGGAAGGCGGGGCGAAGCCAGCCTTAAGCCTGAGCATCACCACGGTGGGGCAGAAGCAGAACTCCGGACACGGTGTTCTGTATGACACCATCAAGTCGCTGTAGTCAGCCGGGCCCTGATGAAAATCCTGGATTCAACGGAACTCGCCGACGCAGTCCTCTCTAGCGAGATCGCCTGGCCACTCGACCCGGCCAGGCCCCTACGACGCACCGCGCATCTGCCCGCTGTGCCAGCGGCGCATGGTGATAAAAATCAGCCCGATGGCGTGGGAGGCGGCCTGCTCCCGCCATGGGCTGTTGTGCTCCGAGTAGTTGGAGAAGTAACAGGGACGGGAGTGGCTGCTAGCGCACGAAGCGCTTCGTGCTACGAAACGCCACCGCGCTGACAGCGAGTGTGACTAGGCACGCGGCGCTTACGCCACCGACGGCGGCGGTGTGCCAATCGCCTACAGGGGACTCAATTGCCCAGTACAGCGCCACCGCGATGAGGAACGTGGCAAATGCGGTGATGAGGCCGCGTCCCGTGCCGAAGGATGCATAGACCAAACCGAGCGCAACTCCCACGATGGCGGCCACGAAGAAGAACGCGATGTGGAGCAGCACCGTCCACGCCATCGACGTGGTGTCTTGTCCGACGTTCGCCACGATGTAGGGGTCACCGTTAGTGTCTACCCAGGGTACGTCTGCGCCGTTCGTGAAGAGGAACAGGTCATAGGCCTGGTAGTACGGGCTCTTGAACTGGTTGTAGATCGAGGATGCCGCGGTGGGCACTCCAAGTACCACCGCAGCAAAGACGGCTGTGATTGTTGCCGAGTTCATCCACGCGGAAAAGCTCGCACCGAGCTGGTTTAACGCGCTCCACTGCGTGCCAGCGAGGATAAATAGGGCGGTCAGGGCGAAGCCTCCGAAGATAGTCCAGAGGGAACCATCTCCACGGTAGAAACGGCCCAGAGGGGCCAGGATCAGTAATACGGCCAGTGCCACCAGATAGGACAGCGGCTTGAAGGGGCTGAGGAAGAGTTTCATCGTGTGGGCCTTTCTGTTGCAAGGAGGTCGATGAGTTCGGCATCGTCCGGGTACTCGATGGGCAGGTGGACATTGTTCTCACTGAGGGGTTCAGCGAAAGTGGCGCGTGTCGTTGGCCCGAGGTTCGCCGTCTCGGCGACGGGGAAGCGGGCGATAAGTTCTTTAATCTCGGCGGTGGGGCCGGTGACCGTCGGAAAACGCAGGCGGGCGTCGTCGAGTGGGACTGGGTGCGAAACCACCCGATCAAACACCTGGATGACATGGGTGGCGAGACCCACGAAGTCCTCCGGGCGATGCGACGCCATCACCACGCTGCGCTGCGGGTTCTCTGCGATGTAGTCAATCAGCCGCTGGCGGACCTGTTTGCGGGTGGCGGTGTCGATGCCGTCAAACGGCTCGTCGAGGAGTAGCAGGTCCTTGCCGATGGCTAGGGTTACCTCGATGGTGAGGAGGCGGCGCTGCCCAACGGAGAGGTCCCTGATGCGGGCGTTGGGGAAGTCGAGCTCTACATGTGGGTGGATGGCCGCGACCGCGCGCAGATGGTCGTCCACGGTCGTGCCCGCAAACTTCGCGTCCGCACCAGCCGGGACAAACGCGGCGTGCGGGCCCATCAAGGTGTGAAGGTAGTGGGTTTTGCCGGCGGCGTTTGGGCCGACCAGAGCATAAAAGCCGGGATTCATCGAGAACGCTCCTTAGTGATCATTGTTGTCAGTTCCTCGGTGGTGAAATCGAGCTGGTCGGCTTCGTGCACGAAGGGTTTGACGAAGTTATGGAGAAAAGCTTTGCGGCGAGTGTTCAGTACCTGTTCACGTGCGCTGTCGAGCACGAACATGCCAAGTCCTCGGCGTTTTTCCAGTAGCCCCTCGTTGAATAGCTCGGTTAGTGCTTTCGCGGAGGTTGTGGGGTTGACGGAGTGAAAATGGGCGAGTTCGTTGGTGGATGGCACACGGTCACCTGGGGCAAGGACACCCGAGCCGATGAGGTCGCGCAGTTCATCGGCAATCTGCCGGTATATGGGTTTACCACTCATGTGGGTAACCATACAACTAGTATGCCTGGATTGTCAATGGGTGAAGACTCAATGCCCGTGTCTGGAAGACGAAATCGATGTTGGCCTGCGCTACTACTAACTCTCCCTGCTTGAGCAAATCCCGACGCTCAACCGCGCTATCCGCTACGATCTGCGCGACACCTGCTGTCGCTCAACGCCGTCCAGCTCGAGCTGCTGCGCCGGTACCGCGTCGGTGACGAGACGTTCCTCCTCTCCAAGACCATCCAGGTCACCATGAACGGGCTAGCTACCGCGCCGCGCAATGCCGGGTAAGCTTTCGGGCTGAGAGGGAACCTGAGCCGGGTTTTCGACGTCAAAATAGGTATGGGGATTGACAGAGAAAACCCGGTCGTGCTGCAACGGTGGGAGGAACGGAAGGGGGAGTTGCGGCGGGGGATCGTTGATACGCGGGCGCTGTCGCACAAGGAAGTTGGTCGACTTAGAGGAACACATCGGGTCCTCGACACGAGCATCATCTTCCCGGAAACTTGCTGGAGGGACCTGAAGTACCACGAGCGGCAATGGCTGCGCGTCGAAGCTGCTGCGCTGATGAGTAGGGAAGCGGTGCTCGTCGGTCGATCGGCTGCCCGCATGCACGGCATGTGGGTGATCAGCACCACCGAAGAGCCAGTCGAGCTGTGTCTGCTTTCCCGAGGGAGCTCGCTATCCCGCAGCGGCAGAAAAGGAATTCTGTTTCGGCGCATGGTGCTCCGCGAGAACGAAACCTCATTGCGTGACGACCATCGCGTCACCACTGGTTTCCGGACCTTCGCCGATATCGCCCGCCACCACGGCTTCGTCGAGGGGCTCGTCGCTGCGGACTACCTCCGGCGCAGGGGGTTCACGCGTACGCTCCTGGAGCAAGAAGCACGCCAGCTGGGCAGACTGAAGGGCATCGCAGTGGTCCGGGAGTGCATCCGGCACTGCGTCGACGACTCGGACTCGCCCTACGAATCCTTCGCGCGCGCCCTGCTGATCCGCGCCGGGATTGGCCCGTTGTTCACGCAATTCGAAGTGGCGGGACGCTTCGCCGATCTCTGCATCGACGGCTGGCTGCTCATCGAGATCGACGGCGACGTCAAATACCAGGGGCCAGACGCCGAACGTGCGCGACAGGAAGAATTCGAGCGCCAGAAGCGGATTGCCAACAGGGGTTATGTTTTCCTCCGCTATTCGCCTTCTTACCTACGTCGGCACCCCGACGGGTTCATCCGCGAGGTTCGCGACACCATCGCTGGCCGCCGGGCTGCGCTCGCGTGAACCCTTGCTTCTCGACGCCACCCCAACGCACCGCTAAGGATGGTAACCAGAGGATGGTAATCAGCCGAGTAGAGGTGATCGCCGTCGGCCCAGTTACTCGGCTGATTACCATCCTCTGGTTACCACGTAGAGGTACCATCCTGGGCGCCAGGTCAAGAACCGTAAACAAAACCCCGGCCGCCGCGAAAACGCAGCAACCGGGGCCGATCAAACCGAGGGTTTACTTCAAACCGTCAATCACCTTGTTAAACGTTGCCGACGGACGCATGACGGCAGTGACCTTGGCCTCCTCAGGCCAGTAGTAGCCACCCAAGTCGGCAGGGGAGCCCTGCACCGCGAGCAGCTCTGCGTCGATGGTCTCGGCGTTCTCTGCCAGCGCCGCAGCAACCGGAGCGAACGTGGCCGCCAGGTCCGCGTCCTCGGACTGCGCGGCGAGCTCTTCGGCCCAGTAGCGTGCCAGCCAGAAGTGGGAGCCGCGGTCGTCGATCTCGCCGACCTTGCGCGATGGCGACTTGCCCTCGTTGAGCAGCTTCTCCGTTGCGCGGTCCAGCGCGTCACCGAGGACGCCTGCCTTCTCGTTGCCGTTCGTGTTCTTCTCGTGGCGGAAGGACTCGGCAAGCGCGAGGTACTCGCCGAGGGAGTCCCAGCGCAGGTGGTTCTCCTCCTGGACTTGCTGTACGTGCTTCGGCGCGGAGCCGCCGGCACCGGTTTCGAAGAGGCCGCCGCCAGCCATCAGTGGAACGACGGAGAGCATCTTCGCGGAGGTGCCCAGCTCAAGGATCGGGAACAGGTCCGTGTTGTAGTCACGCAGGACGTTACCGGTCACGGAGATGGTGTCCTCGCCGCGGCGGATGCGCTCGACGGAAACCTTCGTCGCCTCAACCGGGTTCAAGATGGAGATGTCCAGGCCGTCCGTGTCGTGGTCAGCCAGGTACTTGTTCACCAGCTCGATGAGGTTGCGGTCGTGCGCGCGCTCCTCGTCGAGCCAGAAGATGGCCTTCATACCGGACAGGCGTGCGCGGTTGACGGCGAGCTTGACCCAGTCCTGGATCG
Organism: Corynebacterium sp. UMB8791; assembly: GCF_054166365.1. NCBI lineage: Bacteria > Bacillati > Actinomycetota > Actinomycetes > Mycobacteriales > Corynebacteriaceae > Corynebacterium > Corynebacterium sp. UMB8791. The sequence goes on from NZ_JBSZCG010000103.1 coordinate 191,373, forward strand.
GGGCGTCCTTGGTCTGGCATGCGCGCCAGATGTCGCCGGTCTCGACGTCGTGCTCGATGAGGACGTTGCCAAGCTTGCTGACAACCTGGACCTTGCCGTCGGCAGGGATCTTGAAGGTCTTGTCGTGGGAGCCGTACTCCTCAGCCTTCTTCGCCATCAGACCGACGTTTGGCACGGTGCCCATGGTGGTTGGGTCGTAGGCGCCGTTGGCGCGGCAGTCGTCGATAACCGCCTGGTAGACGCCCGCGTAGGAGGAATCCGGGATGGTCGCCAGGGTGTCCTGCTCCTGGTCGGCAGCGTTCCACATGTGGCCCGAGGTGCGGATCATCGCAGGCATCGAGGCGTCGATAATCACATCGGATGGAACGTGCAGGTTGGTGATGCCCTTGTGCGAGTTGACCATTGCCAACGCCGGTCCGTCCTTCAGTGCCTGCTCGAAGGCCGCGCGGATCTCCTCACCATTATCGACGCCAGCAAGGCCATCAAGGATTGCGCCCAGGCCGTTCTCGCCGTTCAGGCCAGCAGCCAGCAGGGTCTCGCCGTACTTGTCGTAGACGTCCTTGAAGTATGCGCGGACGACGTGGCCGAAGATGATTGGGTCGGAGACCTTCATCATCGTTGCCTTCAGGTGGGCGGAGAAGAGCACGCCCTCTTCCTTGGCGCGCTTGACGGCGTCGAGAAGGAAGGCGTCGAGTGCCTTGGCGGACATGAAGGTGCCGTCCACGACCTCGCCAGCTTCGACGGCCAGGGAGTCCTTGAAGACGGTCTCGGTGCCATCATTGGCGACCAGTTTGATGGTCAGGGAATCGGCCGCCGGCATGATGACGGACTTCTCGTTGTGGCGGAAGTCGCCAGCATCCATGGTGGCGACGTTCGTCTTGGAGTCCTTCGACCACGCGCCCATCGAGTGAGGGTGCTTCTTGGTGAAGTTCTTGACGGCCTCCGGCGCACGGCGATCGGAGTTGCCCTCGCGCAGGACGGGGTTCACGGCGGAGCCCTTCACGGCGTCGTAACGCTTCTGTACTTCGCGCTCTTCGTCGGTGGAAGGATTGTCCGGGTACTCCGGCAGGTCGAAGCCAGCGGCCTGCAGCTCTGCGATGGCCTTCTTCAGCTGGACCAGGGAAGCCGAGATGTTCGGAAGCTTGATGATGTTCGCTTCGGGGGTAGTAGCAAGCTGGCCGAGCTGCGCAAGTGCGTCGTCCATCTTCTGCTCGTCGGTGAGACGCTCCGGGAACTGCGCAATGATGCGGCCTGCAAGCGAGATGTCAGCGGTGGTGACATCGAGCCCCGCCTGAGCGGCGAATGCCTCAACGATTGGTTTGAGGGAATAGGTTGCCAGCAGTGGCGCTTCATCGGTGCGTGTCCAAATGATTTGAGCCATGGTTCTCCTTAAGTATCGCGTCAAATGTGTTGCCTAAACCCACAGCGTACAGCTTTTACATACCGCGTGTCTTGTATTAGCGGGGAAAGGTAGGGTCATGGGCATGGTTTTAAGCATTGCTTCGGTCAACGTCAATGGAATCCGCGCGGCAACGAAGGTCCGCAACGAGCTCAATCACGGGATGCACGCATGGCTCGACGCCTCGTCTGTCGACGTCGTGCTGATGCAAGAGGTGCGGGCAACGCAGGAACAAACCGAGCTCGCGCTGGCGCCTGCGCTCGAACAGGGGTGGCATCTCGCCGTCGGCCCGGCGGAAACTCCGGGCGCGAAGGGGCGAGCGGGTGTGGGAATTCTCTCAAGAATCCCCCTATCTGAGGTAAGCGTTGGTATCCCGGGCTTCGAGGATGCGGGGCGTTTCATTGCGGCGACGCTAGAGAATGGCGTGCGGGTGGCGTCGCTCTACCTGCCGTCGGGTGCCGCGGAGACCGCCAAGCAGGACGAGAAGTACCGCTTCTTCGACCAGTTCGGCCCGGTGCTCGAGGAACTGCCCGCGAAGTACCCCGACATGGTGATCGCAGGCGACTGGAACATCTGCCACCGCCGCGAAGACTTGAAGAACTGGAAAACGAACCGGAAGAAGTCCGGCTTTCTTCCCGACGAACGTGCGTTCATGGACTCCGTATTCGGCGCATTCCCGGACGACGCTGCCCAGGACCTCGAAGACAAGGATGCAAGCCGGTGGGCTGGGGCGGTGGAGTACCAGTCGGAGGGGCGTCGACAAGCGAATGACAACCCACAGTGGTTTGACGTCGCGCGCCGCCTGCAGCCCGAGGACGCGCCGTACACGTGGTGGACCTACCGCGGCCAGGCGTTTAACAACGACGCCGGCTGGCGCATCGACTACCAGGCCGCAACGAAGTCCATGCTCGAGCGCGCGCAGCGCAGCTGGGTGGAAAAGGCGCCTACGGTTGAGCAGCGCTGGTCGGATCACTCCCCACTCATCGTGGAGTACGACATTTAATATGGACGCAGTCAGCACCGATCAGCTCATCACCGCGCTGTTCATCATCGGTATCGTCGCAGAGGCCATGACCGCGGCTGTCTCCGCGGGCCGCATGCGCATGGACCTCTTCGGGGTCATCACCCTCGGCGCGTTGACCGCGCTCGGCGGCGGCACGGTGCGCAACCTGCTGCTGGGGATTTACCCGATGGTGTGGGTGGAAAAACCCGAGTATCTGCTGCTCGTCGTAGTTGCTTCCGTACTGACTGTCCGCATTAGTTGGCTGATGCACCAGCTGCGTCGCGGCTTCTTAGTTGCCGACGCCATCGGGCTCGCCGCGTTCGTTGTTGTTGGTATTCGAATCGCGATTGAGAACGGCCACGGGTTCATCATTGCCTGCGTGGCCGCCATCACCACCGGTGTGTCCGGCGGCATCATTCGCGACGTCCTCTCCGATCGTGTGCCGCTGGTGTTCCGGAAAGAGTTGTATGCGTCGGCGGCGGTCATCGGCACGGTCGGGTGGTGGCTGATGATGCTGGTTGGTGTCCCGGAGTGGATCAACGTCATTGTCACCGTGCTGCTCGTGCTGGGTATCCGCCTGGTTTCTCTGAAGTGTGGCTGGTCACTGCCGGTCTATGTGTACGACGACGAGCGCGTCGCCGAGATCGACCCGAAGTACGCGCTGACCTCTTACTTCTACCGGCGAGCGCGGATGGTGCCGGGGGCGCGCCAGGTCTACCGCGGTATCAAGCGGATGCGACGCACCGACCCGCGGCCAAACAACAGGGCCGACAAAGAGGAAAAAGAATAGGGCAGGGAGACAGGTAGCGCACGCGCGCGTTCCAGTCTGGTCTACAGTAAGAAAGCATGACTGAAAAACAGCGCGTACTTTCCGGAATCCAACCCACGGCAGACTCCTACCACCTTGGCAACTACCTCGGGGCGTTGAAGCAGTGGATTGACCTGCAAGACGGGTACGACGCGTTCTATTTCATCCCGGACCTGCATGCGATTACGGTCGACCAGGATCCGAAGGAGCTGCGCGAGCGCACCATCGCGGGCTGCGCACAGCTGATCGCGCTCGGTATTGACCCTGAGAAGTCCACGTTGTTCGTGCAGTCGCACGTGCCGGAGCACACGGAGCTGACCTGGGTGCTGCAGTGCCTCACCGGCTTCGGCGAGGCCAGCCGCATGACGCAGTTTAAGGACAAGAGCCAGAAGCAGGGCCAGGACCGCACCTCGGTGGGCCTGTTCACGTACCCGGTGCTGATGGCGGCCGATGTTTTGCTGTACTCGCCACAGCTCGTGCCCGTTGGCGAGGATCAGCGCCAGCACCTCGAGCTGACCCGTACGCTCGCTGAGCGCTTCAACTCCCGCTACGGCTCCACCTTCGTGGTGCCTGAGGGGCTGATTCCGGAAGGCTCGGCAAAGATTTATGACCTGCAGGATCCGACGTCGAAGATGAGCAAGTCTGGGAAGAACCCGAAGGGCCTGATCAACCTGCTGGATGATCCGAAGGTGTCCGCGAAGCGGATTCGTTCCGCGGTGACGGACGACGATGGCGTCGTCGCCTACGACAAGGAGAACAAGCCTGGCGTATCCAACCTGCTGGTGATCCAGTCGGCGCTGACGGGCACCCCGATCGACTCGCTGGTGGCCAGCTACGAGGGCAAGGGGTACGGCGCACTGAAGGTGGATACGGCGGATGCACTCGAAGCCTTTACGACGCCACTTCGCGCCCGCTACGACGAGCTCATGAACGACCGCGCGCAACTGGAACGCATCCTCGCAGACGGAGCGCAGCGCGCCCGCGAAATCGCGGCGCCGTTGGTCAAAGACGTCTACGAGAAAGTCGGGTTCCTGGCCGGAGCCTAATAATTCGGTGGCTAGATCGTGGACCTTTCCTCTACGATGGTGTGCTTAGCGTAACTAACCAAACGTAGGGAAGGGACTGTGATGGCCACGTCGACGTCGCCACAGACGGAATACACCGACCGGCAGGGTATTGAGCGAGCCACGAAGCAGCAAACAGAGGGCGCTGCGGACGAGATCGCGAAGAAGGCTCCGGCGGTCGGTCACCTGATGCGGATGAACGAGCGTTTCTCCGCGCAGGGCGGTAATCAGCTTTCGGCAGGTATCACGTACTTTTCTGTCCTGTCGCTCTTCCCGCTGGCGATGTTGCTGTTCGCCGCGCTCGGTGTGTTTTTGAACGGGCGCCCGGACATTATGCAGCAGGTGCAGGACCAGATCACCGAGAACCTCGAGGGCGGGTTCGGCGATACCGTCAACGAGCTGCTGCAGGCAGCGATTGATCAGCGCGGCGCCGTCGCAGGCGTCGGTTTGCTCACCACCCTCTGGTCCGGCTTGGGGTGGATGAACAACCTGCGAGTCGGCATTTCGGCGATGTGGAACCTGGACGCGAATGATGGTGGAAACTTCGTCGTGAAGAAGTTGACAGACCTGCTCGGCCTCATTGGTCTCATCGTGTTGTTCATCGTGGCGTTCGGTGTGACCGCCATCGGTGCCTCCTCGTGGACCTCGCAGGCGATGGAGCACTTCGGTCTCGGCGACTTCCCGGGGGCCCGCCTCGTGGTGTGGGCCGTCGGCCTGTTGGTCGGTGTGCTGGCGAACTTCCTGGTGATGTGGTGGATGGTCACGTACATGCCGCGCACGAAGGTGCCGATGAAGTCCGGCCTGAAGGGCGCGCTGCTTGGCGCGGTCGCGTTCGAGCTGGTGAAGCAGTTCGCAACCGTGATCGTCAGCTCGGCGACGGGCAACCCAGCCGGCGCGATCTTCGGCCCAGTGATTGCGCTGATGGTGGTGCTCTATCTCATCTGGCGCGTTGTGCTCTACGTTTCTGCCTGGACCGCCACTGCAGAGGAGTCGTTGGAGCTCGAGCCGGTTGAGGTCCCGGAGTCCGCGATTATCAACGTGCGCGCGGGCGCATACCAGGACCCGGCTAGCAGCGCCTCGGCATCGGGCAAGGCGCTGGGTGTCGGTGCGGCGATTGGTGCTATTGGCGTCGGGATCGCTTCTTTGCTGACACGAAACTAAGCGCGACGGCGAGTGCGGTAACCACCAGCACGCCGCCGACGAGCGCGATGGAAAGCCAGGGAATGCCACCCTGGCTTTCCTCCTTCTCGGGGCCAACATCGGTTGGCTGCTGCGTCGTCGTTGGCGTTTCCTCGACAGGATTCAGCGACGCCACGTGGGTCGAGCCCTCGGAGGCGGAGGCGTAGGGGTAGGACTCGTGGAGAAGCGTCTGCGCCTGCTGCCAAGCGCGCATTTTATCCACCGTGGTGTCCAGCACTACCGCCACCAGACGCACGCCGTCGTGGTTGACTGCGCCTACAAACGTGTGGTTCGCGTCATCCGTGTAGCCGGTCTTGCCGCCGATGCCGTCTGGGTCGTTGAGGTAGAGCTTGTTGTCATTCCACAGCTCGTAGCCCGGGATGTCGCCGTAGCCGGGGAACGGGTAGGACGCGGTGTCTGCGATTTCGGCGAACGTCGGATTGGAAAACGCCGCCCGGTATGCGAGCGCCATATCCCACGCCGAAGTGGACATCCCAGCCCGATCCAGCCCAGAGTAGGAGGTTGCGCGGGTGTCAGTCATGCCGAGCTCACGGGCCTTCGCGTTGATCTTCGTCAGGGTGGCGTCGTCACCGCCGAGCGCCTGCGCGAGCGCATGGGCGGCGTCGTTGCCCGAGGCCATCAGCAGGCCGTGCAGCAGGTCGTTGACGGTGTACTCGCCGCCGGCCCCGATGCCGACGGCGGAGCCCTCCTGGCCAGCGGATTCCTCGCTGACCACAACGCGCTGCTCGCGGGGCAGCTCGTCAATCGCCACGAGTGCGAGCAGCACCTTAATAATCGACGCCGGCCTGTACCTGCCGTGCGGATCCTTCATCGCAATCACGTCGCCGGTATCGAGGTTGGCGACCAGCCACGCGGACGCGAGCACCCCCTCATCGACATGGAATCCCTCGGGCGCCTCGATGCCGCAGGAACCGTCGTAGGTTACGGGGAGTGGTTGGAGCGTCTCGGTTTCGCGAGCTTCGGACGTCGAGACTGGTTCGGGCGGCCACAGGGAGCGCTCGCAATTGTTCGTGTCCGGCGCGTGGAGGCGGACAGGAGGGACCCAGTTGCCGTAGTCGTCGTAAAACCCGGGGCGGGGTGTGACCGTGGTCGTGACCGTCGTATCCTCCGCCTGCGCAAGCGGGGCAGGGGCGAGAGTCAGGCACAGGGGCGCGCACACGGCGCTTGCGATGCGTATTGCAGTGTTCATCGCAGGCTATCGTACGCCAGGTCACCCACGATATTGGTGAGGCTGCACTTTGTTGCGTGGGTGTGTAGTTTCAGCCACGATGTAGCGCATGGTTGCGGTTGAAGGCATGAATGAGCGGCTGAACAAGCTGCGCGCGGCAGTGCTCGGCGCGAATGATGGCATCGTTTCGACGGCCGCGGTGGTCGTCGGCGTCGCGGGTGCTACCCCGAACGTTCCCGCGATCGCTACGGCCGGCATCGCCGCGCTGATCGGTGGCGCGGTGTCGATGGCGCTCGGCGAATACGTGTCCGTGTCCTCCCAGCGGGATATGGAAAACGCCTTCATTGAGCGCGAGCTCGAGCTGCACAAGGAGGACCCGCACGAGGAGTTCGAGCACCTGGTCGCAGGCTACGTCGCGTCTGGTTTGAGCTCGAAGACGGCGCTGAAGGTGGCGAAGGAGCGCACCGCCGAGGACCCCATCAAGGCCCACTTGGAAATGCACTACGGCATCGACGAGGACGACCTTGCGAACCCATGGTCCGCGGCCATTGCGTCGTTCATTTCCTTCTTCCTCGGTGCGTTGCTGCCGCTCGCTGCGGTGCTACTTCCGCCAGACTCGTGGCGTGTGGCGTCGACGTTCATTGTGACTCTCGTGGCGCTGGCGGCAACTGGCGCGATCTCTGCCCGCATCGGTGGCGCGAGCGTGACGCGCGCCGTGTTGCGCCTGGTCATCGGCGGCGGGCTTGGGCTTGCCATCACCTTCGGCGCCGGCTGGGCCTTCGGCACCGCGGCGCTCTAAGAGTTTCGCGCTTCGTACTGCTTGACCAGCCGCTCGATGAGTTCGTCGGTGAGTTTGTCGTCCTGCAGAATCATGTCCAGCATCTTGCTGGCGGTCTGATCAAGGTTGCGGTCTTCGTCGTAGGAATCGCCGGAGAGATCCACCCCGATGCCGTCGAGCAGCGACTCGCTTGTCGACGCCCCCTCCGCCACATCCTGGCCTTCCTCCACGTTGATCGCCTCGAACTGGGATGTGAACTCCTGGAGGAACGCATCCGCCTCGTGGACTGCTTCCGAACGGCCTTTGCCGCGCTTGACTTCCGATTCGATCCTGCGCTGGAGCGCCTTTTCCATCTGGCGGTGGCGCCAGGAGCGCACGCGGGTCGGCTCGAGTTCACGCGCGATGTTGCGTGAGCGACGCTCCGCTTTCCGAGCCAGTTCAGCGAGGTGTGCCGCGGTCTGGTTTACCGGCGCGAACTCGGAGTTCGTGGAGATTCGCCAGTTTCCGTAGTAGCCGAGCAGGAAGAGTCCGAAGCTCACCATCGGGCCAATCACCATCCCGATCGCCATGTGGCCCGTGGCGTGCCCAAGCAGCACGATGACAGAGCATGCCACGGCTGGAATGACCGTTGGTTGGTTGTTGCCGAAGACACTCGGTTCGCGGCCGGTGACGACGTCGCGGATCATGCCGCCGCCCGTCGCGGTGAACACGCCCATCATGATCGCAGGCAGGACCGGCAGCCCGTACGTCAGGGCTTTCGACGCCCCGGTGGCCGCCCACAGCGCTGAGACGAAGGCGTCGCCATGGCTTTCAAGCACGCTCCACGCGCGCCCTTTGAAGTATGTAAAGCGCGCGATCACCGCGCCGGTAAAAGCCAGGATGAGGTACTCCGGCTGGCTCATTGCCGCCACGGTGCCTTCGTTGATGAGGACGTCGCGAAGCATGCCTCCGCCGAGTGCGGAGAGCATCGCGATGAAGAAAAACCCGATGATGTCGTAGCCACGGTGGCGTGCGATTGTGCCACCGATGATGCCCATCAGTAAGACACCGGATACATCGAACCAACGATAAATAGCGGAGATTAACGGATCGACCTGGTCCATGGTGGCACATTTTACGTGTGCCAGAATCCGGCGTCTTCGACGGCCTCAGGAATTTAGGCTGCGACTAGAACTTGGAGAAGCGCTTGATGAGCTGCAGCTCCATCTCGTTCCACGCCTCAGCCTTATCCGTAAACGGTGCGGATGGGACGTAGCCTGCGGCTTCGGTGGAGCCCAGCATGTACGCCAGGTAGTCCTGCATGCGTGGGTTTGCCAGGAGGAATGAGTTGAGCGAGTCGTCCTTGGCCCAGTCGGCGGCGTCGGCAAGCAGCTCGTAGGCCTTCGCCATCTGCTTGGTATCGACGCTATCGACGCCCTGCTTGATGTCCTGCGCGATGCCGTTGAAGGAGTAGGAGTTGTCCGGGTGGACGGTGACCTCGAGCTCACCAGCGTTGGCCAGGGTAACCAGGTCAGGCCAGGTTGCTACTGCGGCGAGGTCGTGGTCATCGTTCTCGATAATCCAGCGTCCAAGGTGTTTGGTGGACGGGAACGTGAAGATTTCACCGTACTTGCCCAGGAATACTGGGTTGGAGCCCAAGTAGGTGCGCAACGTGTAGACGCTCTTGCCCTGGATGGAAACCTTCACTGGGTCGATTCCGGCACGTGCCCACGCGGAGTTGTCGTATGGGTCTTGCGCCTCCTGCTCAGCACGCTCGGCCTCGCTGGCTTGCTGCTGCGCCTCTTCGCGGGCCTTTTGCGCGGCCTCGATAGCTGCGGCAGCGGCGCTGACCGCTGCCGCGTCGATGGAGTCCGTCTTCACTACGCGGACCGACTCGTCGAGGGATTTGACTACCTCTTCCCAGTTCGCCAGCACGACGCGGCCGACACCAGACCACTCGTCCAGGCCGTTCTCACCCTGGTAGTGATCAGAGCCGCGGTTGACGTTGCCCAAAATCGAGTGGGAGGCGAAGAAGATCAGTGCTGGCTCTGCCGCCGCTACCTCCGCGAGGGAGCGCGAAATCTGCAACACGCGGGACAGGTGCGAGACGTTCTCGTGGCTTGGGCGGCCAGCCAGCAACTCCGGTGCACCAATGATGTCGAAGTACTGCTTGTCATTCGGCACCACACGGTCGTCGCCCTGGTTGGAAAACTGCTCCCACTTGGGGTGGTCCGCCAGGTCATGCTTCGGCGTGTTATTGACATATGCGAGCAGCGCCTCGGGAGATTCGAAGACGAGCACCGAGTTTTCATCGCCGAAAAAGGCCTGCCACTCGGAGCCGTGCTCCTTCCAGGTTGGCGCCCACAGGGTGTAGAAATCGCCGTCGGTCAGTGAAAGCTTGACGGGCAAAATAGCACGGGTAATCATGCAGCAAATCTATCACGCTGTTGGACGCCAGAAACCTTTGAAGGCCATTCCCATGTTTTCTGTTCGCACCGGGTTCATCTGAACTGGGTCGCCAGCTTCGATGAGCATCCCGTCACCGGCGTACATGGCAACGTGTCCATCCCACACCGCGAGGTCGCCCGGTTGCAGATCCTCGTAGCGGACCTGTTGCCCGATATTTTGCTCTTGGGCTAGGCGTGGCAGCTCCACACCGGCCTGCCGATACGCCCAGCTTGTCAGCCCGGAGCAGTCGAACCCGCCGGGCGCAGATCCACCCCACGCGTACCGTGTGCCGAGCTGTTGTTTCGCCGCCGCGACCGCAGCTTCACCAGTTGCCGAGCCACCCCGGGAGGGAGGAGGTCCCGCCTGCTGAACGGCGGCGAGCTGGGTGACCTCGTTCTTAGCGTGAGGGAGTTCGCGGGCTGTGATGTGGCGCTCGAGCTCGTACATGGCGGCTTTTGCTTGCGAGGATGCGGCAATAGCGGGTTGGCTCGCTGCGTGTGCCACGATCTCCGAGAGTTGCTTGGCCAGTGGTGCGAGGTCGTTCGCCAGCCCGTTGAGCGTGAGCCCAGCCTGGGTGACCGCCCACGCGACCTGGGCGGCGATCTTGATCCCCGCTCCGATCGCAGTTGCAGGGTTGAGCAACAGTGGGATGAGCGGCTGGGTGTCTCGGATGAGGTCAACCACGATATTGCTCAGGTCTTTGGCGGCAAAGAACACGAGGCTGCTTGCCTGGCCGAACATCTTCACAATGGTGTCGCGATCTTTCCCCAGCAGGTTCGCAGCATTGCGCAGCGTCTGGCCCGCAGGGTGCGCCCCTACGAACGCGGCAAGGGGCTCGATGGCGGAAAAATCTGGAGTGGACAGGAATGGGAGTTGGGGAAGTGGGGCAGGGACGTGTCGCAGAATGAGCTGCGCTGCCGCGATCGGGTCAATGCCCGCAGCCAGTGCAGCCATCACAACACCGCCTGAAGAAGGTTGCTGAATCGCTCATCAACGCTGATGGCCGCTTTTACAGCCAGGAGCATCGCGAAAGCGACGCGGCTTGCTTCCTCACTCAAAGCCTCGCTTCTCGCGTTTTCCTGCTCCACGGCCTGCGAGAGCGCCTGGCTGAACTCCGCGAGCGGCCACACATTGGAAACCGGAACGTTTGGCAGTGGTTGGAGCGCAGCGGCGTCGTCGCGTAGCGAGTCAGCGTGCGAATGGATCGTTGATTGGTCAAAAGCGAAAGTAGTCATAAGAGGTTGGACGCACAGAGTCAGTAAACGGTTCCCTCCGAATTTCAATTACCATGTGAATCATGGAAATTACCGTTGTTGACCACCCCCTAGCAGCCTCCCGTCTGACACTGATGCGCGATGAGCGAAGCGACAACACCGCGTTTCGTGCCGCACTCGCTGACCTAGGCGCGATGCTGATTTATGAGGCGTCGCGTGACCTGAAAACCGAAACCTTTGAAACCAAAACGCCGGTTGCAACAGCCACCGGCGTTCGCTTGGAAAAGCCCCCAATTATTGTTCCGATCATCCGTGCCGGCCTCGGAATGATTGACCCGGCGTTGTCCATGATCCCGGACGCGCAGGTCGGCTTCATCGGCATGGCGCGCGACGAGAAGACGCACGAGCCGGTTCCATACCTCGAGGCGCTGCCCGACGACCTGTCGGGACAGCCGGTGTTCTTGGTTGACCCGATGCTGGCCACGGGAGGTTCCCTCATCCACGCGATTGAACTGTTGGAAGGCCGTGGGGCAGACGACATTACTTGTGTGTGCATGGTCAGTGCGCAGCCGGGCGTCGACAAGCTGAAGCAGCACGGCGGATCGGTGCGACTGATCACCGCCGTCATTGACCCAGGACTCAACGAGGACGCGTACATCGTGCCGGGCCTCGGCGACGCCGGAGATAGGTTGTACGGGCCACGCAATATTGACCTCTAGTCAAAGTAACGTGCGTCGGATATAATCACCGGAAGTTTGTTACGTACACGAGGGGGTATACGTGTTCTTTCAGGGGAGTCTTGGCGCACGTTTTTCGGACGTGGATTCGGACCAGTACTGGGCCAGCTATGCGTTTGCGTTAGGGGAGAAGATCCGCGCGCTGCGAACAATGCAGGGGCTATCGCAGGCGTACCTGGCGGAGCGGGCGGGGATCTCTCGTTCGTTGCTCTCGAACCTGGAGCGCAATAGCTACAACAGGAATAGGGCTGCTGACCCCACGCTTTCGACGATCTACCGGATCGCTGCCGCGCTCGATGTTTCGCCGCTGCAGCTGCTTCCAGCAGACGAGGAGCAGGTGGACGAACACGACCAGTCACAAGATTCGGCGGAGATGAGCGTAGAATCAGTGCCACAATAAGGCGCAGTGGGAGCCACGCGCACAAATGCTGGGTGAAGGGTGAACATACACGATGACGGCCGGAGGAATTGCGCGCGCGGTAGACCAATGGGTGAAGGAACATCACTCGACAATGGTGGAGTGGCGCCGTCACTTCCACTCCTACCCGGAGCTTTCCAACCAAGAGTTCGCCACCACCGAGTTCATCGCGAAGGTGCTGCGTGAGCACGGCTTGGAGCCCGTCCTCTTCCCCGGCACGGGGCTCTACGTTGACCTGGGCCCAAAGGACGGCAAGCGGCTCGCGTTCCGCGGCGACATCGACGCCTTGAAAGTGCCGGAGCAAACCGGCCTGCCGTTCGCATCCCAGCACCCGGGCGTTTCCCACTCGTGCGGCCACGACGTGCATACGACGGTGGTGCTCGCGCTGGCGTGCGCCTTATCGACGGTCCAGCTGCCGCTCGGCGTACGCATCATCTTCCAGCCGGCGGAAGAAGTGATGAACGGCGGTGCGCTCGACGTGATCGAGTGGGGCGCGCTGCAGGATGTCGCGAGCATTTACGCCCTCCACGCCGAACCGAAACTGCGCGTAGGCCAGATCGGTGTGCGCACGGGCGCGATTACCTCGGCGTCGGACGTGCTGCGCATTACGGTCAACGGGCCTGGCGGCCACACCTCTCGCCCGCAGCTTTCGGCGGACGTGGTCTACGCGCTCGGGGCGCTGATTACGCAGTTGCCGGCGCTGCTGTCGCGCCGGGTCGACCCACGTACGGGCACGGTGTTGGTGTTCGGGCACGTCGAGTCGGGCGACGCGGCGAACGCGATCCCGAAGACAGGCGAGCTACTGGGCACGTTGCGGACAGCGGATATCGGGACGTGGCGGATCCTCGAAGATCTGGTCACTGACCTGATTGACCTCGTCGTCGCACCGACCGGGTGCACGTACCACCTCGACTACATGCGGGGCGTGCCACCGGTGCTCAACGATGACGCCGCGACGGCGATCGGGGTGCAGGCAGGACGCAGGATTGACCCACACGCGGTGGTGACCGCGCCGCAGTCCTCGGGCGGGGAGGACTTCTCTTGGTACCTGGAGCACGTCCCCGGGTCGATGTTTCGGCTCGGTGCCTGGAGCGGTGAGGGAGAGATGCAGGACCTGCACCAAGGCAACCTTGATATTGATGAGCGAGCACTTGAAGTTGGGGTGCGTTTGTTCGGAGGGGTCGTCGAAAAGTACGCCGAAAACCTCAGCTAGTGCAACTTTTGGTTGGTAACGAAGCCGTGGGCGGCCGTGTAGACTAGCCAGGTATTTGTGCGAACGACGAAGACCGTTGAGGAGTATGTAGGTGTCGAAGAAGATCGTCATCATTGGCGGAGGGCCAGCTGGTTACGAGGCTGCGCTGGTTGCATCAAAGTACGGGGCCGATATCACCATTGTGGAAGACAATGGTTTGGGCGGCTCCGCTATCCGCAAGGACGTTGTTCCTTCGAAGAGCTTTATCGCCGGCGCCAACATTAAGACGGACCTTCGCCGTGCAGACGACATGGGGCTCAACCACGGGCTTGGGGAAGCCCAGCTTTCGCTGACCGCCCTGAACGCGCGCGTGATCGCGCTGGCTGATAAGCAGTCCAGTGACATCGCTAAGCAGTTGGAGCAGCGTGGCGTGCGCCTTATCCAGGGGCGCGCTCGTTTTACGGACCAACAGCACGGTCACACCACGCACCGCGTGGAGGTGCACTGCGAGGGCAAAGACACCGAGATTATTGATTGCGACATGGTGCTGGTGTGCACCGGCGCGAACCCGCGCGTGCTGCCGGACGCTGAGCCGGACGGCGAGCGCATCCTGAACTGGCGTCAGATGTACAGCCTGCAGGAGATGCCGACGCACCTGATCGTGGTCGGTTCCGGTGTGACCGGTGCTGAGTTTGTTTCTGCGTTCGCTGAGCTGGGCGTCGAGGTGACCATGGTTGCTTCGCGTGACCGCATCCTGCCGCACGATGACGCCGATGCCGCTGACGTGCTCGAGGAGGTGCTCGCGGGCCGTGGCGTCCACTTGGAGAAGCACGCTCGCGTGGAGTCGGTGACGAACACTGGCGACGGCGTGGTTGTGCGCACGACGGACGGGCGCGAGATCGCCGGTTCGCACGTGATGATGTCCATTGGTTCGATTCCGAACACGGCGGACCTCAACCTGGAGGCGGCCGGTGTGGAAGTCGCCCCGTCGGGCCACATCATTGTTGACCGTGTGTCGCGTACCAACGTTGCAGGTATTTACGCTGCGGGTGACTGTAGCGACCTGATGCCGCTGGCATCGGTCGCGGCGCAGCAGGGCCGCATTGCGGTCGACCACGCGTTGGGCGAGGGCGTGTCACCGGTGCGCCTGAAGACGGTGGGCAACGCGGTCTTTACCCGCCCGGAGATCGCCGCGGTTGGTGTGACGCAGCAGCAGATCACCGACGGCGAGGTTGACGCGGACATCTACAAGCTAGACTTGGCGACGAACCCTCGCGCAAAGATGCGTTCCCTCCAGCACGGTTTTGTGAAGATCTTCGCCCGCAAGGGCTCCGGCCAGGTACTCGGCGGCGTGATTGTCGCACCGACTGCCTCCGAGCTGATTCTATCGCTGACCATCGCGGTAGCCAACGACCTGACTGTGCGTCAGCTGGCGAATTCGATGGCGGTGTACCCGTCCCTGTCCGGTTCGATTACGGAGGCGGCACGCAGGCTGATCTCTAAGTCTGATCTGGACTAGCGCTCGGGCTAGAACTAGGTGGCCCCGGAAATGCTCGCTGCGGACAGGATGTTCGTGGGCAGGTAGCGCAGCCGGGGCCGATTTGTGTTGCCGATTCGGGGGAGATGTTCAGCCCGTTGGCGTAAATCATGCGCTGGGCGAACGCGATATCGCAGCCCAGCACCACCGCGTGCTCCCGGCGCGGGGAGTCGAATCCTACGACGGGGCCCTGCACCATCCGCGCAATCCATAGGTAGGTCCGCCCGTCTGGCATGACGGCGACCTGACGCGTCACTCTATTCGAAGTTTCAAACGCGCGGTGCACGACCCACAACGGGCAGCCCCCACCGTGGCGCGAGAAGTGGAAGGCTGTCGAAGACTGCCGCTTCGAAATGTTGCCTGCCCGGTCGGTGCGCACGAAGACGAACGGAATCGCCTCTGCGCCGGGGCGCTGCAACGTCGCGAGGCGCTGGCAGGTTGACTCGAAACCAGTGCCGAAGCGTGCGGAGATGACGTCGATGTCGTAGCGGGTTTCTTCGGCAGCTTGGAGGAGCTCGGCGTAGGGCATGGTGACAGCGGCGGCGAAGTACTGCGCCAGCCCGTGGCGTGCGAGCTGGACGGGCTCGGGCTGTGTCGATTCGTCGAAAGTGTCGCGGACGTACTCGTCGATGAGCTCCGCGAAGGCGGTGCGGCCGTAGTGGTAGGCGAGTTCAAAGCACTGCTGGGACTCGGTGAGTCCGGTGCGTAGGCGGATCTCGCGCTGGTCGTGCTGCAGGGTCGAGCGGGGGCCGTGGGCGTATTGGTTGAAGCGCACTTGGATGCCGTATTCCCTGTCGAAGGTTGCCGCGAGGCGTGTCAGTCGCAGTTGCCGGTTCGCGGCGTGCGCTGCGAGCTGCTCGGCAGCAACGTCGAGCTCGTGGAAGTAGTTCTTGTGGTTCTGGAAGAATTCGCGCACGAGTGCGTGGGGGTGTTCGGAGTCGGTGGTCTCGGGTGAAGGCAGTGCCCGTAAGGAGTTGGCGATGTCGGGGAAGCGCTGTGCGAACTCGTGCAGTTTCGGCTGCGGTACGTCGGGGAGTAGCTCGGAAAGCTCGTTGACCACGCGTTGGTCTTCATCGGGGGAGAAGAACGTGGTGGAGAGCTGAAACGCGTGGGTGAGTTGGAGGAGCACGCTGACGGTGAGCGGGCGCTGGTCGTTTTCGAGCTGGTTGAGGTAGCTCGTTGAGATGTCGATGCGGCGGGCCATTTCGCCTTGTGTGAGTTCGAGTTCACGGCGGAGCGTCTGTATCTTTGCCCCCGCGTACAGCTTTGCCATCGTACCTGTCTCCCATTTTGTGTGCGTGTACTGCGTAGTTAACAGAATTTGCACAAGTAGCAGAATTTGTACGCAGAAGTTTACATGCAAAAATCATGGCCCGCATCACATTTAGCTCCCTAATATGAGCTGCAACATCAACGAGGTTTCGCGGTAGCGGAACTACAACGAAGACGAAGGAGCCAAGATGATCGAACACAACGTGCGCACGCACCGTTCGGCAGAAGATTTCCCGATTGAAGAGCACCTCGCATACAAGATCGCCAAGGTTGCAGCAGACCCAGTCGAGGTTCCAGCTGATACGACTGAGATGATCATCAACCGCATTATCGATAACGCCTCGGTCGCCGTCGCTTCCTACGGTCGCCGCCCAGTCGCCACCGCTCGCGTGATGGCAGAGGCACATCCAGTTTCCGAAGGCGGTGCGCAGATCTTTGGTGTCGACGGCTCCTACTCCGCAGAGTGGGCCGCATTCGCCAACGGTACCGCGGTCCGCGAGCTGGACTTCCACGACACCTTCCTCGCGGCGGAGTACTCCCACCCGGGCGACAACATTCCGCCGATCCTCGCAGTAGCACAGCACAAGGGCCTCGACGGTAAGGCGCTGATCCGTGGTATCGCGACCGGTTACGAGATCCAGGTCAACCTGGTCAAGGGTATTTGCCTGCACGAGTGGAAGATTGACCACGTGGCGCACCTCGGCCCATCTGTTGCGGCGGGTCTGGGCACCATGCTGAACCTGGACATTGACACCATCTACCAGGCGGTTGGCCAGGCGCTGCACACTACGACGGCGACGCGCCAGTCCCGCAAGGGCCTCATCTCTTCTTGGAAGGCGTCCGCCCCGGCATTCGCGGGCAAGATGGGCATCGAGGCTGTTGACCGCGCGATGCGCGGCGAGGGTGCACCCGCTCCGATTTGGGAGGGCGAGGACGGCTTCATCGCCTGGATGCTGCACTCCCCAGAACGCACCTACGTGGTGCCACTGCCTGCAGACGGTGAGGCAAAGCGCGCAATCCTGGATACCTACACCAAGGAGCATTCGGCTGAGTACCAGTCGCAGGCCCCAATCGACCTGGCGCGCCGCATGAAACAGGCCATCGCGGATGCCGGTAAGTCCACCGCCGATATTGAGTCGATCGTGCTGCACACCTCGCACCACACGCACTACGTCATCGGCACCGGCGCGAACGACCCGCAGAAGATGGACCCGAAGGCGTCGCGCGAGACCCTCGACCACTCGATCATGTACATCTTCGCCGTAGCGCTCGAGGACGGCACGTGGCACCACGTCGATTCCTACGCTCCTGAGCGTGCGAATCGCCCTGAGACGATCACGCTGTGGCACAAGATCTCCACGGTGGAGGACCCGGAGTGGACGCGTCGCTACCACTCGCAGGATCCGGCCGAGAAGGCGTTCGGCGCAAAGGCCGTCATCACCTTCAACGACGGCACCGTCATCGAGGATGAGATGGCCGTGGCGGACGCTCACCCACTGGGGGCACGCCCGTTTGCCCGTGAGCAGTACATCCAGAAGTTCCGCACGCTGGCGGAGGGGATCGTCGATAAGGAAGAGCAGGACCGTTTCCTTGAAGACGTGCAGAACCTCGAGCAGCTCACCGACTTGAGCAAGCTCAACATCAAGGTGAACGCGGACGCGCAAGCCAATGCTCCTCAGATCCCAGGAGGGATTTTCTAAGATGTTTGTTCCTGATACAACGCCAAATGAGCGCCGACTGGCGCTGCGGGCCTCACTCGAGTCCGCGGAAATTACAAAACTGCCCGGCGCGTTCAATCCGCTGACGGCTCGACTCATCGAGGACATCGGTGGCTTCGAAGGTGTCTACGTCTCCGGCGCGGTACTCGCCAACGACCTAGGCCTGCCGGATATTGGGCTGACCACACTGACGGAGGTCGCGCAGCGCGGTGGCCAGATCGCCCGCGCCACGAACCTTCCAGTGCTTATCGACGCCGACACCGGCTTCGGCGAACCGATGTCCGCAGCACGCACCGTGGCTGAGTTCGAGGCCGCGGGGCTTGCCTCGCTGCACCTGGAGGACCAGGTGAACCCGAAGCGCTGCGGGCACCTCGACGGCAAGGAAGTAGTGCCGCGTGACCTGATGGTGCGACGCATCAGCGCCGCAGTAAAGGAGCGCCACGACGATGCATTCGTCATCTGCGCGCGTACCGACGCAGCTGGCATCGAGGGCATCGACTCCGCAATCGAGCGGGCCAAGGCTTACGCAGATGCCGGCGCGGACCTTATCTTTACGGAGGCACTCTATACCGAGAAGGACTTCGAGACCTTCCGCAAGGCCGTCGATATCCCGCTGCTGGCGAACATGACGGAGTTCGGTAAGACCAAGCTGCTCTCCGCCGGAACCTTGCAGGACCTCGGCTATAACGCGGTGATCTGGCCGGTGACCACGTTCCGCCTCGCAATGGGGCAGACCGAGGCCATGCTCCGCGATATCGCGGAAACCGGCACGCAGGAGCCGTGGTTGGACCGCATGCAGCACAGGTCCCGCCTATACGAGCTGGTCAAGTACGAAGACTTCAACCAGTTCGACCAGTCCGTCTTCACATATTCTAAGGACACCTACTCGTCCACATTCGAGTAATCCCTATCCCGCATCCCTAACCCAATCCCTATCCCGAAAGGACTTCATCCCATGACCACTCAAGAAATCAAGAAGGGCCTCGCCGGCGTCGTTGCGGACTACACCGCAATCTCCAAGGTCAACCCTGAGACGAACTCCCTGCTGTACTACGGTTACCCGGTCCACGAGCTGGCAGAGCACTGCACCTTCGAAGAGGTTGCGTACCTGCTTTGGCACGGCGAGCTGCCTGACAAGTCGGGCGCGGAGGAGTTCCGCCTCGGATGTATGAACAACCGCGACATCGATGAGGAGCTCATCCAGGTCATTAACTACCTGCCGAAGGACTGCCACCCGATGGACGTGCTGCGCACCGCAGTGTCCTTCCTGGGCACCCGCGACGAGTACAAGTTCACCCCGGATGCTGACCACATCCGCAAGATCGGTACCGAGCTGCTGGCGAAGCTGCCGACCATCGTGGCCACCGACATTCGCCGCCGCCAGGGCAAGGGCTACATCGCCCCGAGCAAGGACAAGGGCTTCTCGGAGAACTTCCTCTGGATGGTCTTCGGCGACGAAGAAGGGTCCCCGGCAACCATCCCGTCGGATATCGAGGCATTCGAGAAGACCATGATTCTCTACGCGGAGCACTCCTTCAACGCCTCCACGTTCACCGCCCGCACGGTGACCTCGACGCAGTCCGACGCCTGGTCTGCGATCACCGCGGCGATCGGCGCACTGAAGGGCCCGCTGCACGGTGGCGCGAACGAGTTCGTCATGCACCACATGAAGGAAATCGACGACCCAGCAAACGCGGAGCAGTGGTGCCTGAACAAGCTGAAGAACAAGGAGCTCGTCATGGGCTTCGGCCACCGCGTGTACAAGAAGGGCGACTCGCGCGTGCCGACCATGGAGGCAGCGTTCAAGAAGCTCGCCGCGGAGCACAAGGACCAGGGCGCCGAGAAGTGGGTGGAAATCTACGACATCATGGCGAAGACGATGTACGAGAACACGTCCATCAACATCCGCCCGAACCTGGACTTCCCGTCCGGCCCGTCCTACTACATCCTGGGCTTTGACATCGAGTTCTTCACGCCGCTGTTCGTGATGAGCCGCATCACCGGCTGGACCGCGCACATCATTGAGCAGTACGAGAACAACTCGCTGATCCGCCCACTGTCCGCGTACAACGGCCCGGAGGAGCGTCACCTGGACGGCACCTACCAGCCGCAGTAAGCCAGAACGACGGGTGGTCTGCCTTTGGGGCGGACCATCCGTTTTGTTTGTTTTTATATGAGAGGCGTTGACCGCTGACCCCAACTTGGGGGGTAATCGCTATGGGAACAGATGCAATTGTGCATTTTCCCGTGGTGTGGCGCCAACCTGCGTTAGGATTGTCAGGCCAACCAAATAACATTCAAACTGTCACGTATGTCACAGTATGGAAGGATTGCATCGATGGAGCAGCTCCCCCTGAATGACCTCCCGGCATTCAAAAAGATCTTGGTAGCAAACCGTGGCGAAATCGCGGTTCGTGCCTTCCGCGCAGCATTTGAGACTGGCGCAAAAACTGTCGCGGTGTACCCGCGCGAGGACCGAAAGTCCTACCACCGACCGTTCGCCGACGAAGCCGTACGAATTGGTGTTGAGGGCCAGCCAGTCAAGGCGTACCTGGACATCGACGAAATTATCCGTGCGGCGAAAGAGACCGGCGCCGATGCAATTTACCCGGGCTATGGGTTCCTCTCGGAGCGCGCAGACCTTGCGCGCGCTTGCCGCGACAACGGCATTAAGTTCATCGGCCCAAGCCCAGAGGCGCTTGAGCTGACTGGTGACAAGGCGGCCGCTGTGCACGCTGCTGAGCGCGCCGGGCTGCCGACGTTGAAGGACTCCGAGCCGTCAACTGACCCGGCGGAGCTCGCCGAGATTGCGAAGGAATTCACCTTCCCGGTCTTCGTCAAGGCAGTCGCCGGTGGTGGTGGGCGCGGTATGCGCTTCATCGAGAAGATCGAAGATGTCGAGCGCCTCGCGGCAGAGGCATCCCGCGAGGCGGAGGCAGCGTTTGGCGACGGCCACGTGTACCTCGAGCGAGCGGTCATCCGCCCGCAGCACATTGAGGTGCAGATCATGGCGGACTCCTACGGCAACGTGGTGCACCTGTTTGAGCGCGACTGCTCGCTGCAGCGCCGTCACCAGAAGGTCGTCGAAATCGCTCCGGCACAGCACATCACGCAGGAACAGCGTGAGCGCATCTGCCAGGACGCGGTGAACTTCTGTAAGGAGATCAACTACGAGGGCGCCGGTACCGTCGAGTTCCTCGTTGATGAGCAGGGCAACCACGTCTTCATTGAGATGAACCCGCGTGTCCAGGTGGAGCACACCGTCACCGAGGAAATCACCGGCGTGGACATCGTGAAGAACCAGATGTACATCGCTGCGGGCGCGAAGCTCGAGGACGTGCACC
Source organism: Corynebacterium sp. UMB8791 (assembly GCF_054166365.1). NCBI lineage: Bacteria > Bacillati > Actinomycetota > Actinomycetes > Mycobacteriales > Corynebacteriaceae > Corynebacterium > Corynebacterium sp. UMB8791. Next base: position 212,652 of record NZ_JBSZCG010000103.1, read on the forward strand.
TGACCCAGGACCTCATCGAGATGAACGGTGCGGCGCTGCAGTGCCGCATCACCACGGAGGACCCGAACAACGGATTCCGTCCGGACTCCGGCGTGATCACCGGCTACAGCTCCCCGGGTGGCGCGGGTGTGCGTCTCGACGGCTCCGCAAACGTCGGTACCGAGATCACCCCGAACTTCGACTCCCTGCTTGTGAAGATGACGTGCCGTGGCCGTAACTTCCAGGTCGCCGTCGACCGCGCACTACGCGCGCTCAATGAGTTCACCGTCACCGGTGTCTCCACCAATATTGGCTTCCTGCGCGCGCTGCTGTCCGACGAGGACTTCCGCTTCAAGCGCATCAACACCGGCTTTATCAACGATCACCCGTTCTTGCTTGAGGCTCCTGCCGCGGCTGACGATGCAGGCAAGATCCTCGACTACCTGGCGAACGTGACCGTCAATAAGCCAAACGGCCCACGCCCGACCTCGATTCGTCCTTCGAAGAAACTGCCGGAGTTCGACTACGGCGACCTGCCACGCGGCTCCCGCGACGACCTGCTGGAGCTCGGCCCGACGAAGTGGGCGGAAAAGATCCGCAACCAGACAGCGCTTGGCGTGACCGAGACGACGTTCCGCGATGCGCACCAGTCGCTGCTGGCAACCCGCATCCGTACGAACACGCTGGTCGCTGCGGCGAAGCACGTCGGCCACATGACGCCACAGCTCGCCTCTGTGGAGGCGTGGGGCGGCGCCACCTACGACGTGGGCATGCGCTTCCTGCACGAGTCTCCGTGGATGCGTCTCGACGCCCTGCGTGAAGCCATCCCGAACGTGAATATCCAGATGCTGTTGCGCGGCCGCAACACCGTGGGCTACACGCCGTACCCAGATTCGGTGACGAAGGCGTTCGTGAACGAAGCGGCGTCGTCAGGCATTGACATCTTCCGCATCTTCGATGCACTCAACGACGTCTCCCAGATGCGCCCCGCCATCGAGGCCGTCCTGGAAACCAACACCACCGTCGCCGAGGTCGCGATGGCGTACTCAGGCAACCTGCTCGACCCCGCCGAGGACATCTACACGCTGGACTACTACCTGCGTCTGGCCGAAGAGATTGTCGACGCCGGCGCGCACGTCCTGGCGATCAAGGATATGGCCGGCCTGATGCGTCCGGGCGCTGCCGCGAAACTGGTCAAGGCGCTGCGCGAGCGCTTCGACCTGCCTGTCCACGTGCACACCCACGACACGGCTGGCGGCCAGCTGGCGACCTACCTGGCGGCCGCAAATGCTGGCGCGGACATTGTGGACGTGGCGTCGGCACCGCTGGCGGGTACTACCTCGCAGCCGTCGCTGTCCGCACTCGTTGCTGCGTTCGCGAACACCGAGCGTGACACCGGCATTGACCTACAGGCTGTCAGCGACCTCGAGCCGTACTGGGAGGCCGTGCGCCAGGTCTACGCTCCGTTTGAATCTGGTATTCCTGGCCCGACTGGTCGCGTGTACAAGCACGAAATCCCGGGCGGTCAGCTTTCCAACCTGCGTACGCAGGCGAAGGCGCTGGGCCTGGGCAACCGCTTCGAGCTCATCGAGGACTACTATGCCGCGGTGAACGAGATCCTCGGTCGCCCGACGAAGGTCACGCCGTCGTCGAAGGTTGTCGGTGACCTTGCGCTGCACCTGGTGGGTGCGGGCGTGGACCCGAAGGACTTCGCGGAGAACCCGCGCAAGTACGACATCCCTGAGTCCGTCATCGGCTTCCTGCAGGGTGAGCTGGGTACGCCTCCAGGTGGCTGGCCGCTGCTGCGCGACAAGGCGCTCGAGGACCGCCAGGAAGTCGACCACACGGTGGACGTGCCGGAAGAGCTCGCTGGTGACCTTGATTCCGAGGAGCACGTGACTCGCCGTGCTGCGCTGGACCAGCTGCTGTTCCCGAAGCAGTACAAGGAGTTCCTGGAGCACCGCCGCACCTACGGCATCACGGACCACCTGTCGGACCGCACTTTCTTCTACGGCCTCGTTGAGGGCGAGGAGACGATGATCTGGTATGGCGAGCTCGAGGATCACCTGCCGCCGCTCGTGGTCAACCTTGACGCCGTGGGCGAGCCCGATGAGAAGGGCATGCGCCAGGTCATCTTGACGGTGAACGGCCAGATCCGCCCGATGCAGGTCAGGGACGAGAACGCCGAGTCCACAGTCGCCGAGGTGGAGAAGGCTGATCCGTCGCAGGAAGGCCACGTTGCGGCACCGTTCGCTGGTGTGGTGAACGTGACCGTCAAGCCTGGCGACGAGGTCAAGGCCGGCGACCAGGTTGCTTCTATCGAAGCGATGAAGATGGAGGCCGCGATCTCCGCGACGAAGGACGGCACAATTGAGCGAGTCGCCTTCACGCAGGCAACCAAGGTGGAGGGCGGCGACCTGGTCGTCGTGATCTCCTAAAGGGTTTTTCGCCGCAGTTAGCCGACGTTGCAGTCAAACACCATGACATTGGCATCGTCGGCAACCGTGGTGAAGCCGAACTGCTCGTAACGGTGGCGCGCACGCTCGTTGTCTGGATCAACCCAGAGAGCGACGCGGGGCGCGCCTTGTTGCGCTGCAAGCTCAATGACTGCGCGTAGCAGTTTCGAGCCGAGCCGGTGGCCTGCGAAGCGGCGTTCCACCGCGATGGCGAGCTCCGGCACGTCGGGTCCAAGGTTTGCGTGGCCTGCATCTGGGTCATCCCAGTAGCGCAGCCACACCCCGCCAGCGGGGGTGCGGAACTCATCGCAGGCGATAATGCCGCCGTCGCGCTCCGGGTCCCAGTGGTCCACGTAGTCGGTCACCCCGAGGCGCTCCTCGTGTCCGACGGGCGCGGTTTCATCGCCGAATACGTCCGCAAGAAAGTTCAGGCGCTGCAGGTACATGCGGTCTGATTCGGTGGCTTGGCGTAGAGTAAACGACTTGTTTTGTGTCATGGTGCCACTGTAACGCGACTACTACGGATAGGCGCAGCCAGGGCCGTGCGGTACCCTGTGGCCTATGCGAGGAGGAACTGCACGCGGCATCGGGGCCGTCACTGTGGCGTTGACCCTTGGCATCTCGCACGGGGCTGCGGTCGCGGCGCCGGTGGTGCAGCAAGGCGGCTTGATTGTTGTTGGCAGCAACGTGAAATGCACCGTCGCGATGAATGACAAAAACCAGGGCGTGAGCTACACCAGCGCCCACTGTGGGAGCAACGGGGACCGTGTCACCGTCAAGGGGGCCGAAGGCCTCACCGGAACGTTTATCCCCTCGCCGCTGTACCGCGATGAGGAGGACTACACCGCGAACGACTGGGCCATGGTGGTCTGGGACGACGGCGTGGCCCTCGGCCCGAACTGGCTCAGCGGAGACACCCTTATTTCCCCAGGCACGACGCTGACCTCGAAGGACCGCGTGTGTACATACGGCGGTGTGACGAAGGCGAAGCGCTGCGGTTCGTTCGCTGCGCGCCTCGGCAACACGGTGTTCAGCACGCTCCCAGATGGCCAGGCAGGCGACTCCGGTGCACCCGTGTGGGTCGAAGGCAAAGGAGTGATCGGGCCGTACTCGGGCGTGAGCAACATCTCCTCATCGTCGGGTGTGCGCGGGCTTTCCCGTGCGGTTCACCCGGAAGACGGCCGCGACTACGGCACCGATGAGGAAATCGAGGTGCTCAAGCGCTGGTTCCATATCGACGGCCCCGTGGTGCACACCGCCGAGCGCCCAGTAGAAACGGCCGCGAACGCAGGGGCGCAGTTGGGTAAGCGCCTCGACTCGCTGTCCTCCGAGGATGACTCCGCAGTGCGCGGTGTGTTGCCAGTCGTGCTGGCAATCGTGTTGGGCGTACTCGTCGCCGCGGCACCCGACATCGTCTCCATCGTCGAGTCGTGGCGCTCAATCGCAGCCGCTAGAGGTCAATAACCATCGTGCCCGGGTGTGGGGCATCGGTAACATCCCGGAAGCCGAATTTCTCGTAGACGTGTCGCGCTTTGGGGTTGTCGGCGTCGACAGATAAAGCGAGCTGTCGCGCACCCTTGTCGCGCGCGAGCTCGCAAGCCTGCTCAATCATCGTGCGTGAAAGGCCCTTGCCCTGCGCGCGGGCCTCAATCGCGATGGCGAACTCGGGGATATCCGGCCCAAGGTTAGCCCACCCAACGGCGGAGGCATCCTCCCAGAACCGCAGCCAGATCGCCCCGGCCGGTACGCCGAGGGCGTCGTAGACGATGACGCCGCCGTCGCGCTCCGGATCCCAGTCCCCGATGTAGCCTGCGGCGTAGGTGGGGTAGTCACTGAACAGTTCGCTCGATTCATCACCGTGCGCCTCGGCGAGGAAGTAAATGCGCTCGAGGTACGTGCGGTCGGACTCGGTGGCTCGGCGGAAACGAAAGCCCATGGGCTACTTCAACTCCATGAGCGTTGCGCCCTTGGCCGCTTGAGCGCCCTGCTCGGCGGCCAGGCCCGTCACGACGCCATCCTTGTGCGCCTTGACCGGGTTTTCCATCTTCATCGCCTCGAGCACGACGAGGACGTCGCCCTCAGCGACGGTGTCGCCCTCTGCCACGTTGACCTTGATTAAAGTTCCCTGCATCGGCGCCGTCACGGCGTCGCCGGATGCGGCGGTCTTCGCGGCCGATGCGCGGCGCTTCTTCGGCTTACGGGCAGGGCCCGCGCCGGGCACGAGTGCGGAAGGCAGGGCTACCTCGATGCGGCGGCCGTCAACCTCCACGGCAAACACCTGCTTATCGACGCCTGCTTCGCCCTCCACAACTTCACCATCAGCTGCGGTGACGGCTGGCATCTCGCCGTCCCAGGCCTCTTCGATCCAGCGAGTGTAGACGTCGAACGAGGTGCCGTCGCCGATAAAGGCGTCGTGCTCGACCATTGCGCGGTGGAAGGGGATCACGGTCGGGATGCCCTCGACGACGTATTCCGCAAGCGCGCGGCGGGCACGATTCAGCGCTTCCTCGCGCGTTGCGCCGTACACGATCAGCTTGGCCAGCATCGAGTCAAACTGACCGTTAATCGCCGAACCTTCGCGCACGCCGGAGTCCACGCGCACGCCGGGCCCGGCTGGCTCGCGATAGACGTTGATCGGGCCAGGAGAAGGCATGAAGTTGATGGTTGGGTCCTCGCCGTTGATGCGGAACTCAAATGCGTGCCCGCGCGGCGTTGGGGTCTCCGTGATGCTGAGCTGCTCGCCACGGGCGATACGGAACTGCTCGCGTACCAAGTCCAGGTCGGTGGTCAGCTCAGTGACCGGGTGCTCTACCTGGAGGCGCGTGTTGACTTCCAAGAAAGACACCAGGCCGTCAGCGCCAACCAGGTACTCTACGGTGCCTGCGCCCGAGTAGCCGGCTTCCTTACAGATCGCCTCGGCGGAGCGCTCAATGCGCTCGCGCTGCTCATCGGTGAGGAACGGTGCAGGGGCTTCCTCGATAAGCTTCTGGAAGCGGCGCTGCAGCGAGCAGTCGCGGGTACCCACGACCACGACGTTGCCGTGCTGGTCCGCGAGCACCTGCGCCTCAACGTGGCGAGCCTTATCCAGGTAGCGCTCCACGAAGCACTCGCCGCGGCCGAAAGCGGCAATGGCCTCACGGGTCGCGGACTCGAACAGCTCCGGGATTTCTTCCCGCGTATGTGCGACCTTCATACCGCGTCCGCCACCGCCGTAGGCGGCCTTAATCGCGATCGGGAGGCCGTGCTCATCTGCGAACGCAAGGACTTCCTGTTCGTCTGCGACCGGATGTTTCGTGCCGGGGGCCATCGGGGCGTCGACAGCTTCGGCGATCGCACGGGCCGCCACCTTGTCACCCAGCGTGGCGATAGCCTCGGGGGAAGGGCCGATCCAGGTCAAACCGGCGTCGATAACTTTCTGTGCGAATTCAGCGTTTTCGGCGAGGAAACCGTAGCCGGGGTGAACGGCGTCCGCGCCCGAATCCGCCGCCACTTTGAGCAGCTTCGCCATGTCCAGATAGGTCTCTGCGGCGGTTTCCCCGCCGAGGGCGAACGCTTCATCGGCAAGGGAAACATATGGTGCGGCCGCGTCGCTGTCTGCGTACACCGCAACGGACGCGATGCCTTCATCCTGGGCAGCACGAATGATGCGCACCGCGATCTCGCCGCGGTTTGCAACCAACACCTTGGTCACTTGCTGATTGTGAATAGGCACAAAAAATCCCGTCTTTCTCAAAGAGTCTGAGCTTTGCCGAAATATATCGGATTTTGCCACCCTATGTTACAACCCAGCGGGATGGGCAGCGAACCTTTCCTATCTTAGCGTTCGCCGCGCTCCACTGGCACACGCACCATGTTTCCCCACTCCGCCCACGAGCCGTCGTACAGGGAAACCAACTCGAAGCCGAGCACGTGCTTCAGCACGAACCAGGTATGGGCCGCGCTTTCGCCGAGCTGGCAGTAGACCACAGTCGGTGCAGCTGGGTCGAAGTCTTTATAGACGTGCGCAATGTCATCCCTGCCCTTGAGGCGCGCGTTCGGGAACACGGAGTTGCCCCACGGCACGTTCACTGCGCCGGGGATGTGCCCGTGGCGCAGAGTATCGACGCCACCATCCTGTGCGGCCGCCTCTGTTCCTGCGTAATGCTCGGGCGAGCGGGCGTCGATAAGCTGGGCGGGTGTTTCCTGCAGCAGCTCGGATGCGAAGGTGCGAAGCGGTGCGTCCTGGCGCTCGACTACCGGGTACTCAGTGCGTGGATACTCCGGCACCGCGAAGGAGGTATCGCGCTCTTCGCCCATCCAGGCGTCGCGGCCGCCGTCGAGGATGCGCACATCCGGGTGACCGAACAGCTCAAAGACCCACGCTGTGTAGGCGGCCCACCAGTTGGAGCGGTCGCCGTAGATCACCACGGTATCGTCGCGGGAGATGCCGCGCGCGCTCATGAGTTCTGCGAAAGCCTCGCCGTCGATAAAGTCGCGCTGCACAGGATCATTGAGGTCGTTGTGCCAATCGATCCGGACGGCGCCTGGGATGTGCCCAATGTCGTAGAGGAAGGCGTCCTCGTCGCTTTCGACCACCCGCAGACCCGGCATGCCCAAGCGTGCAGAAAGCCACGCGGCTGACACGAATCGTTCCGGATGTGCGTAGTTCGCAAACTGCGAGTGATCGTCGAGTTCGATGCCCACGGTGGGTTAACCTCCAATAGCAATGGCCAATAACACAGAGCGAAGTTACTTACTGCCCCTCACCCTACATGTCAAGGAAAATAGGTGACGCAAAATTCCGCAAAAACGGGTCCAGTGTGCGCGGTGTCACTCGCGTGCGCAGGGTGTATTCACGGGGGTTATACGCGGTGTGAACTTGGGCACGTTTTCCCAGGCGAGTGCGGAAAAATTCATCCTGCCAAATAAAGTTACTAATTGGAACATACAGACACCCGTTTCCACCCACAAGGTGGGACAATGACTAGAAAGGTGCCCCATGCATAAAGCTATCGTCGTATTCGAGGTCGAGGGCGGCTCGGATAAGTATTTCGACGGACACCGGAAAGACACCATGCCGATCGTCAACGCGATCAAGGCTATGGGATGGCACGCCGAAGTTGTCTTCTACCGCCCCGAGTGGAAAGACGCGATCTACACCTACGTCTCCGAGAACTTTGACGGCTACATCTCCCGCGTGAACCCAGGCAACATCCCTGGCGGCGAGAAGGGCTACTTCGACCTGCTCACCAGCCTCTCCGTTGCGGGCCTGGTCGGCATGTCTACGCCGGGCGAGATGATGGCCTACGGCGCGAAGGACGCCCTGGTGAAGCTGAAGGACACCGACCTCGTCCCGTCCGACACCGCCGCGTACTACGACGTCGAGACGTTCCACGAGACCTTCCCGACGTCCCTGTCCTACGGCGAGCGCGTGCTGAAGCAGAACCGTGGCTCAACTGGTGAAGGCATCTGGCGCGTCCGTATCGCTGACGAGGACCTCGCGGCCTCCGTCGAGCCGGGCACCGCGCTGCCGCTGGACACCAAGATCCGCTGCACCGAGGCCGTCGACAACCACACCGAGACGCGCGAGCTCGGCGAGTTCATGACCTTCTGCAACCAGTACATCGTTGGCGACAACGGCATGCTGGTGGACATGCGCTTCATGCCACGCATCGTCGAGGGCGAGATCCGCATTCTGCTCGTCGGACCGCACCCGGTGTTCGTTGTGCATAAGAAGCCAGCAGAGGGCGGCGACAACTTCTCCGCGACCCTGTTCTCCGGCGCAACGTACACCTACGACAAGCCAGAGGCATGGCAGGAGCTCATCGACATGTTCGCTGAGGCCCGCCCGGTCATCGCCGAGAACCTCGGCGGCGACAACATCCCGCTCGTTTGGACCGCGGACTTCATGCTGGCCGACGGCGAGAACGGCGAGGACACCTACGTGCTCGGCGAGATCAACTGCTCCTGCGTTGGCTTTACCTCCGAGCTCGACATGGGCATCCAGGAGCTCGTTGCGCAGGAGGCAATCAAGCGCGTTGAGGCGAAGTTCGCCTAGTCGCGTTTAGCCATACGAGCCATGGCGCCGCCCGGGGTTTAGAGCAGCGTAGTTACGCTGTCCGGGTCGGCATCGGAAAGCATCTGGCGGCAGCGGTCGTACTCGGCGTCGTCGCCAATTGCTTTGGAGGCCAGGGCGAGCATCGCGATAGCCTTGAGCACCGGCACGTTCGCCTCGTGTGAGGCCGGAACCGGGCCCCAGCCCTTCCAGCCGTTGGCGCGCAGCCGGTCGAGTGAGCGGTGGTATCCGGTGCGGGCGTACGCGTAGGCGACGATCGTGTCGCCGTCTGCCAGCTCGCGCTCGGCGCGGGCGGCCCACACGGCGGGGGAGTCAGGGTGTGTGACGGCGGTGGCGTCGGCGAGCAGATCGCAGCCGGTGGCTGGGTCTTCTGGGAGGTGGATCGGGTCAGGGGCAAGCATGTCGTTGAACTTCATGCCGACTAGGATACCCAGAACTCCGACGCGTCCAGTCCGAAGTGATAGAGGCAGCGCCGCAGCAGCGGCATCGACAAGCCGATGACGCTGGTTGGGTCGCCGTCAATGGAGTCAATAAACCAGGAGCCGAGTGCCTCTAGCGTGAACGCGCCCGCGCACTGCAAAGGCTGACCGGAGCTGGCGTAGGCCACGATGTCGGCGTCGCTCGCCTCGCCGAAGCGGATGGTGGTGCGCACGGTGTCCGTGACCCACTCGCCGTTGTAGGCGACGGCGTGGCCGGTGAGCAGCTCTGCGGTCTTGCCGCGCTGTGCTCGCCACCGCTCGATCGTGGCCTCAACGGTGTGCGGCTTGCCTAGCAGCTGACCGTCCAGGAGCAGCATGGAATCGCAGCCGACCACGACGTCATCCGGGAACTCGCCGGCGACGGTCTCGGCCTTCGCGCGGGCGAGGGCGGCGACGGTGTGCGCTGGTGGGGCGTCGGCAAGCGAGGCGATCACCGCATCCTCGTCGATGTTGGCGGGCCGAAGCACAGGCTTGACGCCACCCTGCTCGAGCAGCATTCGGCGCGACGGCGACTGCGAGGCGAGAACAATCCGCATGGCTTAGGAGTACGTCGAAGGGGAGAACGCGAGCGGGTTAAACAGCGTCGGCGCATGCACCGGCGAAGGCGCTACGCCCCACAGGTTGCGCTGCCCGCGCTTCGCGGCCTGGGCCTGCTGCTGCAGTTGCTCCAGCACGAGGCGTAGCGCCTCGACCTCCTCGGGGGAGGGGTTGCCTTTCACAACGTCGAAGGGGAGGGAAGACATACGTTCCTTTCGTGGTTACAGCGGCAGGTTGCCGTGCTTCTTCTGCGGCGGATAGACAACCTTGCGCTCCAGCAGGCGCAGGCCCTCCACGACCTGGGCGCGGGTGTCGCTAGGTGCGATGACGGCGTCGACAAGGCCGCGCTCGGTAGCGACGTAGGGGTTGAGGTTTTCTTCCTCGTACGCCTGCGTATCGACGCCCAACGCCTCAGCAGCCGTCGGTGCGTCAGCCAGCGCGATCTGCGCGGTCGGCCACGCGAAGACAAGGTCAGCGCCCAGGCCCTTCGAGCCGAGCACCGAGTAGGCGGTGCCGAGCGCCTTGCGTGTGATCACCGTGATGGTGCCGACCTGGGCCTCAGCGAAGGCGTACGCCAGCGTGGACGCAGCGGACAGGGCGCCCGCCTGCTCCTCTTCGACGGTCGGGACGAAGCCTGGGCAGTCCACGATGTGCAGCAGTGGCAGGTTGAAGGCGTCGCAGGTGCGGATGAAGCGCGCGGCCTTTCGGGCTGCGTCGGCGCTCAGGCAGCCGGCGAGCACGCTTGGCTGCGTGGCCACGATGCCGAGCGCCCGACCGTCAATATGTGCGAAGCCGGTGACGACGTTGTCGGCGTGGGCGCCGCCGAGCTCGTAGAAGTCGCCGTCGGTGATCGTCTCGATGACGGTGGTGATGTCGTACGCCTGGGCGTCCTCGTCGGGAACCAGGGAATCAAGCACGCTGGCGTCAGCGCCCTCTGCGGCGTCAGCCACGGGAGCAGCCGCGCGGTTGTTCAGCGGCAGGTAGCTCATGAGCTTGCGCACCTCGTCGACAGCCTGCTCATCGGTGCTGACGCGGATGTTGGCCACACCAGTGGTCGCGGCGTGGACGTCGGCGCCGCCGAGCTGCTCCGCGGTCACCTCGCTGCCAGCGACCTTGGAAGCCACATCGGTCGCAGCTAGGTGCAGGCTCGCGCCGTCGACCATGATGCGCATATCGGCCAGTGGGACGGTGGTGGCAGCAAGCGTGGCCACCTCACCGGCAACCACGGCGATCTGCGGCACCAGGCCAGAAGCCTGCGTCGCGGCACGCAGGATCTTCGCCTGCATATGCGCCGTGACGACGCCCTCCTGCCAGCGCGGGCCGAGCGAGTCGTAGAACCCGATCACCGGCACGCCAGTCTTTGCGGCCAGCTCGTAGACTTTGAGGATCTTCTCGGCGTACACCTCGCCGATACCGCCGTCGAAAATGGTGGCATCCTGGGAGAACACGCAGACGCGGCGGCCGTCGATGAGGCCATAGCCGGCCACGACACCATCCGTCGACGGCTTGGTGCGGTCCATCTTGTACGCCTCGACGCGGTGGCGTGCCAGCGCGTCGACCTCCACGAAGGAGCCCGCGTCCAGCAAACGCTCGACACGCTCACGCGCGGTCAGGTCCCCGGCCTCGTGGACCGCGTCGATCGCGTCCTGGCCAAGCGGCGCCTGGGCCTCGTCAAGCCGGTTGCGCAGATCTTGGATGCGGCCTGCAGTCGTCGACATGTCAGGTTTGGAAGAAGATTTATCGCCCATATCGCCTCAGTCTAACTAGCACGGAAAGAAAACCACATTATAAATCGCGCGGCGGGGCCCTTATGTTTCAGGTGCCAGGACGCTAACACGGCACGGGCAACGCGCTTAGCGCATGCTCGGGTCCTTGAAAATGCTCCACGCAGCTGAGATTAGCGGCAGCTGCAGCGGAAGTCGACCGATGCTGATCACCTGCTTTTGCCACGGCTTGTTGCGCCACTGGCGGGCCATCTCGAAGTTCGCAGGCCACACGGCCAGCAAGAGCGCTGCTGCGAAGCCACCACCGAGTTTGCGCAGCTTCGGCGCACGTTTCTGGTGTCCCGCATGTGACGCCGGGCCAAGCTTGGGCGCGGCCAGCAGCACAGCAGCTGCCAACTCCGCGGCGCCGGACGCGTAGGTGTACGTCCGGGCCTCACCTGGGAGGGCCTCGGGAACGATGGAGTCGAAAGGTTCTGGTTTGATGAAGTGCAGGATGCCGGCCACCCCGAACGTCGGGATGAGTGCCTTGCGGAGGAAACGTTGAATCGTCATGGGTCCAACAGTAGCGCTAGATTAGGTCAACATGAATGCTGAAGAACTGAGCAGGCTCCAGCGGGGCGTCGAAAAGTACTGGCCGGTGGTGCGCTGGGTGGAAACCACCGGGTCGACGAACGACGATCTCCTCAACAAAGGCGAGCCGGGCACCGTGCTCATCGCGGGGGAGCAGACGGCGTCGCGCGGGCGACTCGGCCGCAAGTGGGTCAGTCCGAAGGGTGCGCAGCTGGCGATGAGCATGGTGCTGCGCATCGACGACAACCCGCCACCGTTCGGGCTGCTGTCAATCGCGCCAGGCGTCGCGGTGACCGACGTCGTGCCACAGGCCCAGCTCAAATGGCCGAACGACGTGCAGATCGGCGGGAAGAAGCTCGCCGGGATTCTCTCCGGACTGGCGGACGGCCGCGTGGTCGTCGGCATCGGCATCAACGTGAACTTCGAGCGCGAGCAGCTGCCCATCCCCACCGCGACTGCGCTGAACCTTGAGGGGATCGACGTCGACTTCGTGGACTTCACCACGCAGGTACTGTGCGCGATGGGTGAGCGTTTCGCGCAGTGGCAGCAGCGCGACCCGCAGCTGCTCGCCGACTACCGTAAGGTGTGCAGCACGATTGGGCAGCACGTGCGCATTGAGCTGCATGACGGCGAGGTGATTGGCACCGTCGATGGCGTCAACGACGAGGGCGAAGTGATCATCGACGGCACGGCGTACAGCGTCGGAGATGTGCACCACCTCCGGCCGAAACAGTAGGATCTGTGCCGTGCAACAGTCGCGGGTGAAGTTTCAGCTGGCAGAGGGCGAGACCGTCCTCGCCGACACGAACCCGCCGTTAACGAGCCTCATTTTCCCGTTGCTCGAGCTCATCGTGATCACCGGGATCGCCTGGATTGCCATCGGCTGGATGGACGTCACCCCGTTTGTGAACCCCCAGGCGCACAACATCGTGGTTGCGGTGTGGGCGCTGCTGTCGGTGTGGCGCTTCGTGTTGCCGGTGGTTCGCCACCGCCGCCAGCGTTTCCTGCTCACCGACCGCCGCATCCTCGCCCGCTCGGCGCGCGGTGCGGTCGACTCCATCCCGCTGCGCCAGATTCATTCTTTTCGACGCCAGCGCGGCGGGCTGTCCATCG